>JAIVYW010000374.1:0-1857 GCA_048635215.1 Candidatus Atribacteria bacterium | reverse complement strand
ACATAGTCATAGGAGATCATGGCAAAAATATATGAGATGAAGGACGCCATCACCATGATGGTCGGCCTTAGGAAAATTGAGAAAAATATCAATATCGAAGTAAAAATGAAAAGGAAAAAATTCCGGAATATTATAGCCAGGAGCGTATAGGCCGCATACTCTTTAAGAGGTGCAAAGGCAAAAAACATAACAGCCAGCATGGTGAGCACTGTATAGATGCCGACAAATGCGTATATCCCGATGATCTTTCCGAGGAGGTATTGTACCTTATCTGTCGGTTTTGAAAGCACAAGATATATTGACTTCGTCTCGATCTCCCTTCGAATATGCCCCGCTGTAATGGCGAGGATCAGAATAAAGCCGAATATCTCATAAACAAAGAGTATCGAATCGACCAACACCAGCGGTTGAACCCCGATGCCGAAAATATTCAGAGAACGCATCAGATAAATGAGGATCAACTCGATAAAGAAAATTCCGTAAAGGATCTTCTTTTTCAGTAATTTGATAAAGGTGAAATGAGCGATATTGATGATATTATTCATTGTTTGCCCCTAAAAGCACCCTGGAGAAAAAGTCCGATACCCTTTCTCTTTCACGGTAGAATTCGATGATCTCTACATTATGTTCTTTAAGTTGGGCAAATAGTTTTTCCTTTTCATTCAGTCCGATGCGGATCTCAATTTCTCCTGCCGTATTCTTTGTGCCCTGATACTTTTTGATTATATCGGCGGGACAATTTTCTGAAGTCCGGAGCATATAAGTATTTCTTATCTGAAGCAGTTTGTCCTTTGCGCCGTAGCGCAGAAGCTGCCCATTATGCAATATCCCTAAATGATCGCAAAGCCCTTCCGCTTCATCCAGAAAGTGGGTTGACAAGAGTATCGTTTTTCCCTTATCCTTTTCATTTCTTACAAAATCCCGGATCTCCCTTTGAGAAATAGGGTCCAGTCCGGAAGTCGGCTCATCCAGGATCAGCAGCTCAGGTGAATGCAAAAGAGCCTGTATGATGGCTACCTTCTGCGCCATACCTTTTGAAAAGGCCGAGATCGGCGTATCTTTATAGCCCAGTATGCCGAACATCGAAAGAAGTTCATCAATGCGCTTCAATAATACTGCCTTGTCTATCTTGAAAAACCTGCCATAAAAAAGAAGCGTTTCCTTGGCGGTAAACTCACTGTCGAGATATGAGGTCTCGGGAAGATATCCCACTTTTTGCTTTGCCTTTACATCGGAAGGGGGCCTTCCCAAAACAAATAATTCCCCCTTGTTCGGGTGAAGCAATCCGAGAAGGAGCTTGATCGCGGTTGTTTTTCCCGCGCCGTTTCGCCCAAGAAGCCCGAATACCATGCCTCGCTTCACTGAGAATGTAACATTATTCAGGCCGGTGATCTTCTTGCCGTTCTTTTTATAGATCTTGGTAACATTTTTCAGCTCAATGATCTTGTCATCATGCCCAATGGTCAATGTTCACCTCTTTGAATACATTATCACTTCTTTCCAATTCCTCGAGCAGAGCTTCCCCCTCTTTGAAGAATTTCCCTGTTTCCGCATATTCCGAGTAATGCTCGAACAGTTTAGAGAAATTTTCCCAATGAAAGGTTATCCTATTTTCGGAATAATCCCGTGCCGACCATGTTGAGATGAGAAACTGCCAATCTGAGGATTCCAGAAGGAGCAGCTCTCTGGCGAGCTGTTTTAATATGCGCCGCGCTAATTTGTCCCTGCGGTCATGTTCCTGGACGGCTTTTACAAAAGTGTCTTCCGCCTGGTATATTAATTTCCAGGTCCATTTCGTCCAATCGTTCATCCAGATATAATGGAAGCCGCCTTGTCCCCAGGAACATGACCGCAGGG
>JAIVYW010000373.1:0-2016 GCA_048635215.1 Candidatus Atribacteria bacterium | reverse complement strand
CCCGGTTTCTTCAGCCGCTGCAACAAACATAACCGGCTCGTTAAATTTCTGCGCAAGCATTGAGAGAGGTCCTTCAGGTCCGAAATTACCAAGATAAACAACCAGAGTGTTAACTTTTTTCTTTTCAAGTTCATAAAGAGTCCCGGGTATGTCATTTTCATTTTCAACAATTGTGTCTATCTCTGTTACAGGCACTTTCTTTTTACCGCAGGCTTTAATAACATTTTTTCTTCTCTTTTCTGACAGTTCAATTGGAAAACAATCACGGCTCACGGCTATGATTCCGGTTCTTACTTCAGGTATGTTTTTCATACGTTCAATATTTTATATTATATCTTACTTATTATTCTTACTTATCTTTTTTTGTATTAATTTACTCAATGTCTTAAGTTTGGGCTAAAATGGATAATCTCATTATACTTTGCATTTTTGTCGCCAACTGCTGACTGTGGACTGTTGACTGCCGACTGTTGCAGGTTGTTTATGTCAAAAATAGTTATTTACCTGAATAAAAAATCATCATTAATTACTAAATTAGTACACTCTATTCTGAATCCTTATAATTTATACCGGTTTGATAATTCGTTGCTTAAAATATTGTCTCATACTGTTTGTCTGTTTCTATTCGGGTGCTGTAAAAACTCAGGCGCAAACCATTTATGATTCAACTATATACGGTTGGAAAAAATATTTTGATCTGTCATACGGACCTGATTACAACCTAATAAATGGCATTAAATACTTCTATTTGTATTCAAATGTAGATGGACATCCATTTTTCAGAGAAAACCAATTCTATGCAGGATCCCTGGTTATAGCCGACAGGGAATATCAGGATGTATATCTTAAGTATGATTTATATAATCAGAATATGATTTTACAATACAGCCCTTTTACCGGTGGGACAAATCAAATCCTCTTAAAAAATGAATTTATCCATGAATTTAAAATAGATGGCAAACTTTTTCGCAAATATTCCTTTTCCGAAACCGGTACAAGGTTCTATCAGGTTGTAACATCAGGTAAAATATATTGTCTGTACTACTGGGAAAAAATTCTGGATTACTCAACTTTGAGTTTTTACAATTTTAGCCCTCAGAAAAAGGAATCTTATATTGTCATGAACAGCAAACCGTATCGTTTTAAGAGAAAAAAACAATTCCTGAAATCCAAAAGGCAGAGATAGCCATTCTGGAATTCCAAGGACTCAACGAGCAGGCAAAGAAAGATAATATGGGCAAGATGGTAACCGAGATAATAACCACCTCTCTGGTCAATTCTCGAGCTTTTAATATCATCGAAAGAGAAAAATTGAGCAAGGTCCTTAAAGAATTCCAGCTGAGTCAAACCGGATTAATAGATGCAGCCTCAGCCAAGGAGATAGGAAAGATCCTTGGGGCCGATGCTATCATCACAGGTAGTGTCATGATGTTAAGAGAAAGGCTCAGATTGGATGCCAGGATCATTGATGTTGGCACTGGGGCGATTATAGCTGCAGAAAGTACCTTGGGTAATGTAGATATCCAGAGTCTCGGGCTAATGTGTGACAGAATTGTCGATAGTATTATCATAAAATATTATGAGAAATCCCTGAAGTTAATTGATCGCTAAGGTCGTCTTACTAATCCCCGGTAACAAAAAATGGCCTCCTGATAGGTAACATAATGCTTCCCCAACCTGACCGAATATAATTGATGCCCACCTGTTAAATCTTCGTGATTGTTTGGTATTCCCCAGTATCATTGTTTCAATGTCCCTAAACCCACAAAAAGTCAGCATCTTTTCCATCGTACTCGGTGAAAAATCATAGAGATGGTATGGGGTATGATAGAGGTCTAATTTTTTACTGAAAGGCCCCAGTATTCCGACTATTGGAGTAGAGTGAGGCCAGCGGCGAAGAATAAGGCCATCAGGTTTAAGAATCCTTTTCACCTCATTAATGAGGGCTAATGGATCATTAACATGCTCAATGACATAAAAAAGGGTGACCACATCAAAAAAGTTTTTAGACAGAGA
>JAIVYW010000372.1:0-1956 GCA_048635215.1 Candidatus Atribacteria bacterium | reverse complement strand
AGAACCCTTTGCTCATCCTCCATCAATTTTGCGAGGATTTCCTTTGCTTTTTTCAGATCGGCTCCGTAAGCGATACCGGTAATAATATCGATCCTGCGAGTGGTTTCGCGAGAGTAATTTGTTATATTTTCTCCAATGATCGAGCCGTTTGGAACTATCACTATCTTATTGTCAGGAGTTCTGAATTTGGAATTGAAAATTCCTATCTCATCAACGGTTCCAGCTGAGCCGCCTGCGTCCACATAATCTCCCAATGTAAAAGGTTTAAAAAAGAGTATCATAACTCCAGCGGCGAAATGGGATAAGGAATCCTTCAAGGCAAAGCCGACAGCAAAACCCAGAGCGCCGAGTATCGCGACAAATGATGTTGTCTGCACACCTAATTTACCCAATGCCATTAAAAGGATCAGGATGTAGAGGACATAATAAATGATGTTTACAAGAAAATTGGACAATGCCTTATCGATATTGCTCCGCATGAGAACTTTTCTCAAGCCTTTTCTGATCCCCTTGGCGATCCAAGTACCAACGATGAAAATAATGATGGCGAATATCAGGCCGGGTCCATATTTTTTTACAATGTCAAGTCCCATCTGCGCATACTTATTCACCTGCTCCGCGCCGACTTGAGCGGCAGCGGCAACTGTCTGAGCAATTTGGGCCGTAGTTGTTTCTGCTAACATGACTTCTCCTAAAATAAACTGTAACTGAATGAGAGAGAGATCGTTTCCATTAAACGATGATCCTTCGGAAAAATATTTGTAATCCCTGCAACCTTCTGGTCAAAAAGCCATTGAAGATTGAAGCTCAAACCGACATACTTCCAGAGATTGATATTGATAGTGGTATCCCACTTGATCGATGCGCTGTCAAAGGCAACGGTGTTGAAATACTTCAGCTCGCTTTTTAATGTAAGCTTATCGGCAAACACCTTCGTCAGCTCGGTAATGAATTGAATACCGGTCTCGCTGATAAATGTCTCTAACTCTTCCAGGGTCTCCGGGTCATCCGCTGAGGAAACGCCGTCATCTTCAGCATCGATCAATTGCTTTAAGGCGACACCGAGCTTTGAAGAAAGCTTAAATTTATCCTTATCAGCCCATATCACACCGACGCCTAATGTCTCGGTAATGACGGAGGGATCAAATATTTCCGTGAATTGAGAATCACATGTAATCATGAACAAAGGATTGAAATATTTCTTGAATTTATACATTACGGTAGATGTAAATGATATCTTATCCGCAGCTTCGGTGATGATCTGAAAGTTCGGATCATCGGGATTCGGGGCTTCGGAGCGGCCGAATTGAAGCTGCAGTTTATTGGCCCAATTGAATTTTTCAGTATCTCTTATGGTCTCATGATTCAGAGTCCATATGTAGGTAATGGAGGATTTTTCACCGCCGGTCCAATTCTTATTCACCGCTGTCTGTGTAAATGAAAAGCCTATACTTCCGGTGTTTTTCCATTCCTCTGACGCCGGAGAAAGAATAAAAACAAGCAGTATCAAAAGAGAAATACAACCTTTCACATTGCCTCCTGAATAGCGTTAATTATACACAAAAACCCTCGTTTTTTCAAATATTCGCCTAGTGTTCTGATTTTTCAATATGATGACAATGGGTGATAGGGGCACAAATGCACAAGTGACAAGAGCACAAGTTGGGAAATGAAGGTTGAAGGATGAAAGAGAGAGGGATGGATTCCCGCCTTCGCGGGAATGACAGATTCTCCGTATGGGAATTTCCCTTACATTTTCCTTCTCCTATTTTCTATTTCCTCTCTCTTCTTCCTTCCCACCTCGTATTTCCTGTTCCATTCGCTTGATATTTTGTCAACCAAAATAGGGACGGAGGTTTATTTTGGTTGACAAAATATCAAGCGAATGGAACGTAAAAAAAAATCTCCGCTCTGCACAAAAATTTTGCAAACCTTCAATGATATCAAGGGTCGCCC
>JAIVYW010000371.1:0-2026 GCA_048635215.1 Candidatus Atribacteria bacterium | reverse complement strand
AAAAGCGTGACACGATCGCCTTTGAGCAATTGAATAGAGTTCAGCGCCGAAGGGAAGTAAAGAAAGCCTTCAAGCGCACAAAGAAGATAGGCAAGGCCAAGGGAGCCTCTATCCTGCTTGTGGATGATGTATTCACGACGGGAACTACGGTAAATGCTGTGGCGCATCTTCTAAAAACGGGTGGCGCCTTAAGAGTTGACGCGGGAGTGATCGCAAGATGAAAAAGCGTATCTATGTGATATATGCTTCCTCTGAATGGCGTTCGGAAGGACTTCTAAATGTTCATCATTACTCAAGATGCCTTTCAAAAAGCGGCGCGGATGTGATATTTGTCGAAAGTATAGGATTACGAAAACCGTCGATAGCGAGAAGCAGTCATGACAAGAAAAGGGTATTTTCACGCCTTCTGCGGCTTCTCTTTCATCCACTACGGAGAGAAGGTAATATCCGCATCTTGACACCGCTTTATTATCCCGGCCCCCTTCAGGGCATTTTCTTCTCACTTCTTAGATCAAGACTTGCCGGAATGACAAGGGGATACGAAAGGATCGACTGGGTATTTCTTCCTTCCTTCGCTCCCGCCCTCCGCAAGGCCGGCGCGATCATTTATCATGCAGTGGATAATTATTCAGCGAATCCCGGGGTCATACCGGAAGATGTAATAAATGTAGAGAGGCATATGTGCGCCAAGGCGGATCTTATTTTCTGTACATGCTCAAAGATAAAAGACCTTTTAATAAAACGATACGGAGCCACGGATATAACTGTACTTGCGAACGATGTTGTGGATAGTGCAGGCAGGGATAAATGTGATTTGAACGATGAGATCCTTCATCCATCACTGGTTTATGTCGGCAATATAGCGAAATATAAGATCGATACTGACCTCATCGTTGAGCTTTCCCGAAACAATCCGGGGACGCATTTCTATTTTGCCGGCCCCCGCGGCAAAGGGGAAGAGGATGCTCAGATGAAGGGTCTGGAGCCAGCTGAGAATATTCATTTTCTTCCGTCCGTACCTCATGGGCAGTTGACGGGCTTTCTGCGCAAATTCAACGCCGGCTTCCTTCCTTATCTATTGAACGAGAGTACGGCATATTCTTTTCCGATGAAATACATGGAGTATATCAAGGCCGGCCTTCCGGTCTGGTCGACCGCCCTGCCTTGTCTTTCAAAAATGCCGTTCATCTTTTATATCGGTTCTGAGCCGATCAAGATAAAAGAGCCGGATAATGGGCTCAAGCGCGATATGGAAGAGTATTGCAGTAACAGAAGCTGGACATCCCGTATAGATGATCTTGTGAGTATCATAGATTCCCGTATCGAAAAAAGGTATTCGGAATGATCCTTCACTGCAGTTCTATTATCTGGGGCGCTATAATCGGTTTTGCTTTGACCAGGAGTATTATCGGCGGTATTGTGGGTGGCATCATCGGCGGAATTCTGGACGGATATGCGAGCCGCCGAAAACAAAGTAATTACTCCGGATCTTCTTTTGATTCGGGGAAGAGAATAATCGCGATAAATTCGCTGACGGACCTGATGATGATCATTGCCGGTGCAGACAATGTATATCATGAAGCCGAAATGGCATCATTTATCTCATTTATGGTAAATTCAGGATTTACTCAGCAGGAAATGGTGATGATACGGCAGCGGATAGAGGAATTCAAGAGATTTCCAAAGGAGATCGACCAGGTATGCCGTTTAGTTAATTCTACCTTCAATTACACAATGCGCCTGGTAATCCTGGAGATGCTGTTCGGTGTTGCTCTTGCTGACGGAAGTATTGCCGATGTAGAATTGAAGAAGATACGGCAGGCAGCGAGCCTCATGGGCATCAGGCGGGAAGATTACTTCAGGGTGAAGGGACAATTCATCCGCGGTTCGTATCAGGGCGGCTCACAGAGCACTTATAAGAAGCGAACCGATTTCGACCCATATGCGGAATTCGGCCTTGCTCCCGGTGCTTCAATAGCAGAGATCAAATCAACTTACAGGAAACTGGTGAAGAAGTACCACCCTG
>JAIVYW010000370.1:0-1977 GCA_048635215.1 Candidatus Atribacteria bacterium | reverse complement strand
CTCCATAAGTAATACCATAGGATGATGTTACTGTATGTCAGGTATGTCCGTCAAGATACATAGCATATCCCCATGCAGAAATGGCTCCAGCCCAATCACTCTCAGAACCTGGATTTGAAGGACTCGGGACAGGGTAATTCGTATCGATTACCCAATCAGCATTACCTGCCCGCTGATCCTTAGTATAATCAAATAGTATGTTTGCAGAAAATCCATTCACGCCGATGCCGAGAAGCAGCACGGCCAACACGAAAAACAGAGATAATTTCTTCATATATGCTCCAATATTTATTTTATCATTTTTCCCTTATTAAAACACAATTTATGTTCAAGTTTCGTTCCACTATTGAATTATTATTGAGAAATATTGTAAATATGTATCAATTGGGAGCTAATAAAGCTCTAAGAAGTATTGTTGATGCCTGTTTTACGGGAAATTATTCCAGATTTCTGGAAAGTACTACTATATAGAGAAATCCGGAACAAAACAGCTTCAGCCACAAGTGCAATAAATAGGTGATTGGATGATCAGATTATAGGTCTGTAGGTGTGGAAAGAGAAGTGAAGAAGGAGAGATTGTTCAAAAGTTGAAAGGTAAAGAGGGTTAATGAATTGCCGCAGTGGCGAAGAATCCATCAACGGACTTAGAGGTGGTTAAACATAATGAATATTGAAATATTAATAAGGAAAGAATGATTTTACAGCTCTTGAAATCGGCACAGTCTCTGGTCAGTAGAACAAAATGTTTTCGAGATTATTTGTTTCTTTCACTCAAATCCTAGCTGCATGATTTGTCAATTGACCAATCGTGCAACTGATGGTTTGGATTGATGCCCTATTATCTAATTACTGCAACTTTTCCTATCTTTTCTTCGCCATTGTCATTCGAGACACGGTAGAAATAAACACCGGATGAGATCTCATTGCCGTCATCATTCTTCACACCCCATTCCAGATCAGCCTTCTCCGCATTATCAATATCGGCAAATGTGGGGTAACTATCAAGCCTACCGCCGGAATATCCGGTATGGATCAGTTCTCCATTGTATTCAGCTTCAAATACCCGCTCCCAAGAATTCTCGCCATGAACTACAGTAAAAGCGACAAAGATAATAAACACAGCACAAGATTCGTTTCATAGAGTTCCCTTCCTATTGGTCATCACATGATATTGCTCAATAGTATTTCATACATGGTCATCATAAGGCCTATCTGCTTTCTTGCATCAGTAATATCGACGGATTCTATCTTTTTCAAACGATCTATCGCTTTCAGGCATTCCAGGATCGCATGCTCCAGATCCTCAGGATCATCAAGTTGTAAAGTTTCAATCTTCTCTAAAATACGCACTACCTGATTGATGACCTTCTCCTCTGAATCCTCTACAACGAGGTTGACGACCATTTCTCTTGCATTGAACCGGAATTCCTCAAAATTATTTTCAACAAATACCTGAAGAGGAATGATATCAGATTCTACATTTATCCCGTTGACCATGTAACTTACATTTGTTATCAACTCAAATTCCCCCTGTATATCAGGCAAATTGACAACATAAAACATCTTCTCCGTTTGAAGATAGGGAAGATAGAAATTCCAAATAATGGCGTTTGCTAACATCGTGGCATCAGGAACAGCATAGGCCACTTTAAAGGTTTCCGGCAACAATTCCTCAACCTTGACTTGCAAATCTCTTATTTTTGATTGGATCTCGATCTCAATCGGAAGGATACCGTTGGGCATAGGGCTTGGAGCTGAAGATGCTGTATAATTGAACATATTGCTAATTATTTCACTCATTATTCCAAATGACCCGGAATCTCCCGATTTGATAAGGTCAAAGGCAAAATATATCGTTTGCCCGGTTCCGTATTCCTTGTGAACGGTGGAAATATTTCCGTTTCCGAATGTTCCAAGAATAGAAGCGCCGTTAAAACAACAGGAGCTCTGCTCTATCCTCTGACCTTTACCGGATAC
>JAIVYW010000369.1:0-2038 GCA_048635215.1 Candidatus Atribacteria bacterium | reverse complement strand
ATGATGCTGCCGACAAGCTGTGAAAAGCCAAGCTCTGAGGAAGGTATCTTCGATTCCTCCAAAGCCCTTTTCAAAAGAAGTAATTGCTCTCTTGCCACTAATACCCTGAATTTCGGAGATGTTTTATAGCCGATCTTCTCGATATTCAGGCTTCCCAGAACATAATCCCTAAGTATCTGCAATGAGATCGAATTGAAGGTATCTATATCCATTCGAAAGATCATCTTTTCCGGCAGAGAATTACCGATCATGTCGATTATACTTCCGGCATTAAGATTCGAGAAGCACAACCCCAGAACCTCATCCACCTTGATATTGCGGGTGATCAGATGATACGCTATTCTATTGGCCAGAAGGGTACGCTTCATCGATATCTCGTCTCCAAGTATCATCAAAGGCCCCTCATCATTGGAATTGTAAATAATGCCCGTGATCTGTTCCGGTGACATCCTCAGAAGCATCTTCAGGATCAGGTCCTGTTCAACTTCCGAAAGTTCATACACTTCCCTGATAAATCTTTCCTTTTCTTCATCCTTGAGGTCTTTGATGAGATAGATGAAATACTTCTGTTCTTTTTCAGGGAGTTTCTCGATCAGGTTGCTTATGTTCATTCGCCATCTCCTAATTTTATAAATGGTTTAATGTTCGCTAAGGTCTTCTCGCCTATCCTGGGAACATTCATGATATCCTCATATGTTTTAAAGGGTCCGTTCTCATCACGGTAATTAATGATATTACGGGCGGTCGCGGGGCCGATGCGTGGTAATGTCTCCAATTGAGTCTGATCCGCGGTGTTTATATTGATCTTGTCCGCGGCGGATGTTTGAGATGCCGCGGGAGAACTTGTGCTTACCGCCGGGGAAGAAGCAGTTCCGAATTTGCCGCAGTAAATCAGGGGTTTCAATAAGGCATATGTCTTCTCTCCGATACCGCTTACACTAACGATGTCCTCAATTGAGGTAAAACCGCCGTTTGCCATCCGATAATCGTAAATCGCATTCGCCTTAACAGGCCCGATGCGCGGTAATTTGTCTAATTCCGCGATGGATGCGTTATTTATGTCAACTTTTCCAGAATTATCCGTACTTACGGCTTGCGTGGCAGCGGCCTTAACCGGTTCGGCAGTAGCAGGTTCGGAAGATACCTTCTTCAAAGGAGCATATTCATACGATCCTGAAGGAGTTGTCTCGGTAGTCTTCACTTCTTTCTTCGCAGCAGCGACAGCCACCGCCTGTTCCTTTTTTACCTTGGAAACCGCCTGGGCGATCTT
This sequence comes from Candidatus Atribacteria bacterium, assembly GCA_048635215.1. Classification (GTDB taxonomy): domain Bacteria; phylum AUK180; class AUK180; order AUK180; family AUK180; genus JAGLWT01. Next base: position 768 of record JAIVYW010000369.1, on the reverse strand, counting down.
CCTTTCCTGATCCTTCTTCAGCTGCGCAAGTTCGTCCTCCACCGCCGCCTGCTCTCTTTTTGCCTTCAAGTCGGCATAATGGGAGTCCACTTCACTTTTCAGTGATTCTAATTCTTGAACGAAGTCCGTGTATGCGGAAAGAGCGTTTGTATAGTCCTTTTCAACAAATGTTATACTGAGTTGATTGTAACTTTTACGGATCTCAAGGAAGTTCTTCGTGAAAAGTTCCCTGCTGTCAGAGTCCTCGTACATATCTATTTTTTCTGAAAGTCCGAGGATCTCATTTCTCAGTATCTCTTCTTCTTCAGAGAACTTGCCCGAGAAGAGGGAATCACCTGCGAAATAGAGGAATATACCTACAATTAGGAATAAAATTTCAAATAAGACGATAAGTGTCTGTTTTCTGCTCATTTATTGATCCACCTAAATATGTACCATTTTACCACATAATGTCCAATATTTCAACAGATTACCGCTATTAAAATAATCCGTAAATATTTCCGTCATCATCAATATCAATGTTCTCGGCCGGATGTGTTTTTGTTATCCTTTTTCACGTGGAAAAATCAAATAACAATTTTTCATATTCTCCTCTGCACTAACCTTGAACCTTTGAACATTTCAACTTTTGAACAATCTTTCAGGTTACTTACATACCGCTGTGGGTGTGTAAGTGACGAGCAACGCAGAAGACGGAAAAAGAGGCGTGAAGAATGTTATCGTGTGATTCTATACATTGCGAAGAGTGTACAATTGCTTCGCAATTTT
>JAIVYW010000368.1:0-2044 GCA_048635215.1 Candidatus Atribacteria bacterium | reverse complement strand
GATAAAGAGGCCGGTATCCGGGCGCGGTGGTGTATTTCTGAATTCCGTTGAATAATCAAGCATTTCATCCGGTATTGAGCCGTATTTTTCCTGAGCCACTGCCATAATAGCACAATGAGAAAGGTTTTTCGGGAAATAAAGATCTCCCTTTCGTGGTGACTCGACATTCTCTCCGATGAAATAGATGATAACGGGCTTAGAGCCCTCGGAAGCGCGCTTGAATATTTTGTCGGCAACCTCGGAAGCGGGTGATTTGGAGATGAGGACGATAATTTTTGTGCTCTCATCCGCCATCAAGGCATCAAGTCCCATCAGCATTGTAATACCGCCGACTTCCTTGGACAGATCGCGCCCGCCGGTGCCGATCGCCTGAGAAATGCCTCCGCCGAGATTATGCACCATGGCGGTTACCGCCTGAAGCCCTGTGCCCGAAGCGGAAACGAGCCCTACTCCGCCTTTATTCGTGCGATTTGCAAAACCCAATGGAATATTATTAATGATCGAGGTCCCGCAATCCGGCCCCATAACTAAAAGTCCTTTTTCTCTTCCCAATGTCTTTAATCTTATCTCATCTTCCAATGAAACATTGTCGGAGAAGATCATAACATGGAGATCATTTCTCAATGCGTTTAATGCCTCCCATGCGGCATATTGTCCCGGTACAGATATCAGAGCAAGATTCAGATCCCTGTATGTTTTCAAAGCTCCCTCTATTGATGAGGGCTCGTAAAGCGACGAAGTGGTGGAAGCCGTTTTGCTCATCACCTCCTCTACCATGAGGATAATATCTTCCTCGGAAAGATCGGATTCACTCTCCATATAGATGATCAGATCAAGCGGCGCAGCGTCAACGATCTTTATGTCTTTCAATCCCATCTGTATGAGGAATTTTTTATTGGCATCCGTCCCCATGATCAATTGGGCATCATTGATATTCTCAAGCTTTTTCAAGGCCTTTGAAAATTTCATCAATTCCACCGAATCAAAATAAGAATTTTTTTGTATGATTATGTTCTTTTTCATACTCACCTTAAAAAGAGCTGCATCTGCGCAGTAAAAAATAATATCCCGGAGAGCATATCCTCACCGGAGGAATGCCCGTAATTTGATATGAGCCGGGAGGCTTTGGCAAGTTGTTTTGTTTCTTCGGAAGAGACCGCGGCAAGCGCGTCCATCAGAAGTTCAGGCATGAATCCGCCAAGGATCGACCTTTGTACATTAATCGAATAAATATTCATTGCTTCATTATTCACCTGAAGCAGATCTGTCATATTGATCAGAGGAAAGTACTTCAAGTAGTGAATATAGGCGGCGAACAGGCCTATAAAAAAATCATCCGTCTCGGGGGTCAATCCTCTTCCGAATCCCTTATGTTCGTTCAGAAAGAAAACTGCGCCATCTGGACGGCCGTACTTCATATACCGATTAAGTTTATCAAGCAAATGCTTTATCCCTTTTGAAAAAAGATCCTCACTCGGAGTCCTGCCGTGCAGTATAAATGATAAAAAAGTCGATTTACACTTCTCAACAGGGAATGCTTGCGTAAAGTATTCTCTGGTAGCGGCGGACAATCCCATTCGCTGCGGAGGAGAAAGATTCGTTATCCGATTATCGATGACAGTAGATGAAGCGGTAGAAAGTGCCCTGCTGCCGCATTTGATCATATCATCTTCAAATATACATTTGCTGTTTCTTTTAAGAGAATACGGTTCGTCCAAATTGCAGAATATGGCATTCGGAGAATACGGCACACCTTCCCTTTGAATGGTTATCAATTCATCCGTCCCGTCCAAGAGAATATTTACGGCATTCGGAAATACCGAATAGATCGTCCCCTTTTCATAAAGAATGCTCTCCTGCTGGAATTGAGCGGTGACGGCCTGGGCTTTAACAAGGAGTTTTTCCAATTATTCTTGCTCCTTCAGGGAAAATAGTATCTTCTCATCGGTCAGCGGCAGGGCTTTTATCCGCACACCCGTCGCGTCATAGATCGCATTGGCGATAGCGGGAGGTATCGAGATCATCGGATGCTCACCGATCGCCC
>JAIVYW010000367.1:0-2054 GCA_048635215.1 Candidatus Atribacteria bacterium | reverse complement strand
CAGCGTGAAATGGCAAGGTCATCTCATAAGAAGCAGGACCTTTCCGCATTAAGAAACATTCCTGAAAGTGTGTTCACGGGGTATGATGTCTTGACCGGCAAGGGCAGTATCCTGGCAATATTGGATCTCAAATACAATCCGGTCGATGCTCTTAAAAAAGGTGAAAAGGGTATTCTACTATTTGAAAATACGCCATTTTACGGAGAATCCGGCGGACAGGCCGGTGATTCGGGAAACTTTTCATCGCAAAAAGCCAAAGGCAAGATATATGATACTCAGATATTCAATGACCGGCATCTTCACATGATCAAGGTCGAAGATGGTGAATTGAGAGTCAAGGATGAGATCCGATTCACGGTTGATCAAGGAAAGAGGGAGCAGATCCGTATTCATCATACGCTTACACACCTTTTGCACTCGGTTCTGCGGGATGTATTGGGCGAACATTGTCATCAGGCGGGCTCCTTCGTGGGAGAATCCGGACTCCGCTTTGATTTCACACATTTCAAGAAGGTGACGGATGAGGAATTGGCACTTATTGAAAAAAAGGTAAATCAAGCCATTGGAAAGGCAAATGAGGTACAGATCACAGAAACTACTCATGAGCAGGCTCTTGAAATGGGCGCGATGGCACTTTTTGAGTCAAAATATAAGGATAAGGTAAGATTGGTACATGTCGAAGGGGTCTCCCTTGAACTCTGCGGCGGCCTGCATGTGGAAAATACGCTTCAGGCCAGGGGATTCAAGATCATTTCCGAAAATTCGGTTGCCGCGGGGATACGAAGAATAGAGGCAGTCGGCGGTGAGAAATATATTGATATGGTGAATACGGCATGGGTAGCGCTGGATGTGATAAAGCAGCAGATAAAGAGCGCAAACCCTCTTGAAGAGATTAGGAGATTGCAGGAATCACTCTCTGAGACCGAGAAGCGCGCTTTATCTCTGGAGAAAGCCCTGCTTCAGAAGGCGGTGGAATATTCATTGTCGGAAGAAAAACTTCAGATCATTAAGATCGATGCGAAATTGCATTTTGCTCCCGCACGGGAGGTCATAGATGATCTCAGAAATCGTTTCCCGGAAAAGGTATTTCTTTTTTATCAGGTGAAGAATGAAAAACTGACGCTTGCTTTGGGGCGTGGCAGCGGGTTAGAACTGGATCTGGTCGCGTTCATGAAGCAGTATTTCAAGGCGATCGGCGGCGGCGGCGGCGGGCGGCCGGAATTTATTCAATGCGGAGGTAGCGATCCGCAGGGAATACAAGCGGTGATCGAGGGGCTTAAGGATATTGTAAAATGATGTTAAAGACACGAATTATGTTATTGCTTACCGTTCTCATCTTGATCGCAGGATGCAGTAAAACGAGTGACTGGGAAAAGGCCACACGCTACTATGAAGCGGGAAAATATAAGAGCGCAATAAAATATTTTACGAAGGTGAGAGAAGATACGCCCTCAAGAGAGAATTCCGCCGATTATATGATCGGTGAGTGCTATTTTAAATTGGAAGAATATACCAAGGCAAAAGAGGCCTTTAGGCGCATCATTGTTCCCCAGCAGACAGATAATCTTGTAAAACTGTATATGAAGGCCCTTTGGGAATTTAATGGCGGTTTTCACGACAAGGCGCTGCCCTTTCTGGAAATAATAGTTCAGACAAACCCTACCTTTAAGGAGGGCAATGCCTTTTTTTACTTCATAAGGGCAACAAAAACAGTGCATGGCGTTGAAAAAGCCATGGAGAAAGCCCGAATGGCAATAAAGTTATTTCCGGGAAACATCGAAGAGAAAGGTATGCTGAATCTATATAACCTTTACGGGACGATGCTTATGGAAGCAGAGAAATGGGCGCAGGCCGAAGAATATCTGAAGAAAGCGCTTCCACTGAAGGATGATTTTTTTGCTGGATTATATATTTTAAAACGCTTAGCCGTTGAAAAGATGGTTTTACCTCTTTTGATTCAAGTAACTCCCTTAAATAATCTGTCGAGATATTTTTAGTTTTAGTCATACAGTCTCCCATATTTGATAAATGCCTGATATAACAAATGATTAAAG
>JAIVYW010000366.1:0-2070 GCA_048635215.1 Candidatus Atribacteria bacterium | reverse complement strand
AAGTAGGAAAACAGTGGGGACTGGGTGAGAGCGCGGGGAAGATATGGGGAACTCTGCTTCTGATCGGAAGGCTATTAACAAAAAAAGAGATCGCTCAGAGATGCAACTACAGTCTCAGATTGATTAGCAGGTATCTCAATATTCACTTAAAATTCAATATGGTTAACTATTCGGGTTGTAAAGGACAGGAGAAAATGTACAAACCTGTAATATCCCTTATCGATTCATTCGAAAGATTGCTTGTTAAAATGGTTGAAAAAGATATGTATCTTTTGATAGATTTCCTTACGAGAATTATCCGCAAAGAAGAGGATAAGAAAGAAAAAGAGAGATTAAAGGAACTGCTGAAGGATCACAGGAAAATGCGTATATTATTCATGTTCTTCATTCAGTCATTAGATATTAGGAAGAAAGTTAATATCCCCCATTTGAAAGATGCAACAAGGGAATCCCTGAACCGACTGGATGAACTCATCAGATCATTTTCGATTATAGAAAAAGAGAAAAGTATATCAAAACATCTCTTCAAGGAGGTGGCAGGTTGAACAAATTAAGTAAAATTACAGAAAAAGGCGTTTTCGAGATTCTAGGGGCCTTGTTAAAGAACCATTCTATACGCAATGTGGCGTTACCTATTTTTGACAAGAAACTCAAATCTCATTACATGAATATGCTTGTAAAAAAGGAGTATGAGGCTATCATCAATGAGAAACATCAGATATCGATGAACATGTTAAGAATGTACTTCAAGCGTTTGGATGAGGGATTGCTGTCTGATAGTGTACAAGACGCCCTGCTTAATAACTTCAAGAACAATATTCTCTTCAATGATTCCGCTCCCCGTGAGAAGGCAAGAGAAAAAGGTATTGAAGTCCCATTATTTCTTGTGATCAGCCCAACGCATTTTTGCAATTTATACTGTAAGGGGTGCTATGCAAGCAGCCACAGTGAAAGTCACTCACATCTGGATTACAGGACATTTGACAGGATTCTATCCGAAAAGAGGGATCTCTGGGGGAGTTATTTCACCGTGATCTCAGGTGGAGAGCCATTCCTATGGCAATCTGACGGCAAGGACATATTTGACATTTTCGAGAAGCACTCGGATCAATTCTTTCTTGTCTATACTAACGGAACATTGCTGAATAAGAAGAACGCAAAACGTCTTGCAAGACTAGGTAATGTGACGCCCGCAATCTCGGTCGAAGGTTTCAAAGAGGAAACAGATGCGCGAAGGGGTGAGGGGACACATGAAATAGTATTGGATACATTTGAAAACCTTCGTGAGGAGGGAGTCCCCTTCGGGATCTCCATAACAGCCACAAAGGGAAATGTAGATGTCATCTCCTCCGACAAGTTCGTAGATTTCTATTTCGATCGGGAAAAGGCCTCCTATTGCTGGCTGTTCCAGTACATGCCCATAGGACGTGGTATTGATCTTGACATGGTGATAACACCCGAGCAGCGGGTGCAATTGTATAAAAGGACGAGAAGATTTCAGGATAAGAAAGGACTTGTATACATCGATTTCTGGAACAGCGGTTATCTGTCGAACGGCTGCATCTGCTCCGGCAGGGGAGGCGGATATTTCTACATAGACTGGAACGGAGACGTGATGCCATGCGTGTTCATTCCGTGTTCCACAACGAACATATATGATGTGTATAAAAGCGGAGGGGATCTGAATACAATACTGAGGTCTCAATTCCTCAAAGATATCAGGGAATGGCAGCGAGACTATGGATTCAATAAACGGAGAGACGAGTGCGGGAACCTGATACTTCCATGTCCGATAAGAGACCATTACAAGGATTTCTTTGAAGTGGTGAAGAAGAACAATGCCCGTCCCGTGGGCATTGAAGCGGACAGTGCAATAAAAAGCCTTGATTATTACAACGGTATGATTCAATATGATAACGAACTTGATTCCATTATGAAACCCGTATGGAAATCGGATTTCATAAAAACGGGTACGGTATCCGAATCCGGCTCGTCAAAGTAGTGATAATCATATCTAAAAACTGGATAGAAACAAGTAGCCGATTCGAACAATATTTAGATGTAACTACC
>JAIVYW010000365.1:0-2070 GCA_048635215.1 Candidatus Atribacteria bacterium | reverse complement strand
CATGGGAAAGTTAAACCAGCAGAAAAAGAGAAATATTGCTATGCCTGTAAATGCTCCGATAAGGTCGATCCCGTCCGTTCCTCCCTCTCCCAACCTCATTATAGCCGCGATAGGTGAGAGCAGGGGAGTGAGAAGTTTCATCTTTCCCTTCAAATATGATGACAAAAAGAACACGATGATCGCTGCATGCATGAAGCAGAAGATCCTTATGTGGAAATTCAATATTGGTACTGAGAGCATTGCGGCGGTATATAGGAGAGCGGCAAAAACACCTTTTTTACAAGAGATGATCACAGCAAAAATGATAAAAAAGAACAATCCCGCGGCTCGGCTGCCGAAAATGCCCAAATAATGTTCCAGAAATTGAAAGATATACATAAGGATACCCATTCCCGCCGCAGATCGATAGGACAATCCTTCTGCTGCGGTGAATCCCGGCCGGGAGAACCAGAAGAAAATGTGCACAAAGAGCAGAAGCAATAAGAATACCGCCGTTATTATTCTACTTTGTTTTTTCATCTTTTCTGTCCCAATAGAGTTCTTCGGGCAGTATTCTAAAAACATTGAGCGGCCTGCCCTTGCCTTTGACCTCGATTTTATCGTAGATCTTCACCATGCCGTAAGGTTTTATAATAAGATCCAATTTTTTTTTGAAATCCACATCGGGAATGAAGGGGATCAGAAGTTGATTTTCTTCAGAGGATTTCTGCAGCCTCGACGCGACATTCACCGGGTCACCGATCACTGATACTTCTCCGTTCTGCCCTTGTGAGGATGAGAAACCCATAAAAACATCGCCCATCCAGATCCCTGTTGATATCTTCAGAGGAATTCCGATGTCTCCCCCCAGGATGTCCATGAAAGTGCTGATGGTAAGGGAGGCCTCGACAGCTTTAAGAAGAAAGTCCCGGGAATCCATTTCATAATTTCTGTTGAATATACTTCCGAATAATGCCATTATTCCATCACCAAGGAATTTATCGATAATTCCCTCGTGTGAATAAACAGATTGAGAAGAGAATTTATAGAAATTATTGAGGATCGTGATGATCCTGTTCTCTGAATCCGCGTTCACCGCCTTGTCGACCATTTTGGTGAAGCCGCAAAGGTCAATAAATGCTATTACTACATTGTCGCCGCGGACAAAATCAACTATTTCGAAAAGTTTCTCATCACTCACTTTAAAAATGAAAGGATTAGGCCGGTGAAGTATAATTGATTAAGATCTTCCTGATCCATTTCCCCCTGCACAAATCGCCCCAGCACCCAAACATAATATTTCCCGCCTCTTTGATATGGGTACAGAAGAAGATATTCTCTCAGCTTAATGGATTTCACCCCCCTGACCAGGGTTACGACCTGTTCCTTCTTCAATATTTCTATGATCTCCGGTTTGATCTGAGGTGCTTTATCATAGAATGAGGTCATGATATCGGTTTTTTCCAGTTTATTATTCTTGATGCGGGCCAAAAGGAAATTTTCAATATTAAAACGATATATGATATCTTTCAGTGTCTTCCAGAAAAGGTTGCTGTCTTTTGATTGAAGGTAAGGTGAAATAATGCGGTAAAATATCTTCAAATATTTTTCATGGAATTCAGCGATCTTCAGCAGTTCATCTTTTACATGGACTTTTTTATCGGTCTTAAACAGCTCATATTCCCTGTTCAGAAGGTCCTCTTCTCCTTCGTAGTAGATGAAGATATTTTTCCCGATCTTGATCCTGTCTCCGGGATGAAGCCTTTTAATGCGATACTTCAGATTATTTACGAAGATGCCGTTATGGGACTTTTTGTCAATCAGATACATATCTCCGGATCGTTCAGAAAACGCGGAATGAAGCTTCGAAACAAAATTGTCCTTGATCACTACATTATTTTCCGGCGCTCTGCCCACCGTCATTCCGTCCTTCAGAGGAAATCCGGACCCTTCAAGTATCCCTGAAGTAAAGTAGATAAATTTCATCATATTATTTCTCCATAAGGCGTATCAGGTTTTTGTCTTTTTCAAGGCCGTCCCTGACATCAAACAAAGTGAACCTTTCTTCTGCTTCCTGCTCTTCGGGCGATC
>JAIVYW010000364.1:0-2031 GCA_048635215.1 Candidatus Atribacteria bacterium | reverse complement strand
GGGATCCAGTATTTTTGATCCGAGTAAAGCCTATACGGGAGATCAATAAATTTCTTGAGATCCTTATGAGTATCAACGGACCTGATCTCAATATCCATTATATGACCCCCAATTCAATGCCGATCTTTTTAAATTTGTCCAATGCGAAATTAAGCTGTTCGTCTGTATGAGTAGCCATGAAACTGGTTCTGATGAGGCAGTCATTGGGGCCTACCGCCGGCGGCACTACTGGGTTTACAAAAACACCCTCTTCCAGCAAACGCGCTCTCATCCGGAATGTGGTCATCATATCACCGGCCCGCAGGGGGATGATCGGAGTAACGCTTTCCCCGGTATCAAAGCCCATCTTCCTGAAGCCCTCTCCCATCATATGGGTGATATCCCAGAGCCTTTCTCTTCTCCACGGCTCATTCTTCACGATATCAAGCGCCGCAGAAACCGAGCCGAGCGTCGATGGCGGTAATGAAGCGCTGAAAATAAGTGAGCGGGAAAAATGCCTGAGATAGTCAATTACCTCATATTCCCCGGCAATAAATCCACCAATTGAGGCAAATGTTTTGGAAAAAGTATTCATGACAAGATCGACATCTTCCTCAACATTGAAATGCTCGGCTGTACCCCGGCCGTTTTTTCCCAGAACTCCGACAGAATGCGCGTCATCAACAAATAATCTCGCTCCGAATTCCTTTTTCAAGGGGACTATCTTGTCAAGCGGCGCGAGATCACCTTCCATAGAGAATACACCATCCACTACAATGAGCTTTCCGGCTTCTTCGGGTATCGCCTCAAGGCATTTTCTCAGACTTTCGGTGTCATTATGCTTGAATCTTTTCATTTGACCGAATGAAAGCCTGCATCCGTCTATGATAGAGGCATGTGAAAATTTATCTGCGAGAATATAATCATCTTTGCTCGTGATACCGGATATCACGCCGACATTTGTCTGATATCCGGTGGAATACAGTAATGCTGCTTCTTTTCCCAGAAATTTCGCCAATTTTTCTTCCAGTTCTTCGTGAAGGTCAAGGGTTCCATTTAAGAATCTGGAGCCCGCGCAACCCACACCGTATTTATTGATCGCCTCTATCGCGGCCTCTCTTACCTTGGGGTGGTATGTCAGTCCCATATATGAATTCGATCCGAGCATCAGTACCTTTTTGCCGTCAATGTATACTTCGTTCTTCTGTGCGGATTGTATCGGTGTGAAATAGGGATAGAGGCCCAGTTGCCTGATCTTATCGGGTTCTTTGAAATCATAACATTTTTGAAAAAGGTCGCCCTTCATCCAATACTCCTTATAAATATCCGTTTTTCCGATACCAGGCGATGGTATCTTCAAAACCATGTTCAGCCCTCAATACGGGCTTCCAGTCAAGATCTCTTTCCGCAAGTGAGCTATTACAGGTCCAATTTCCCGCGGTCATCTCTTTGACCTTCTCTCTGCTGATAATATTTGCCCGCCCGAAATTTTCATTCACATAAGCGAACAAGGTCGCGATATAGGCAGGTATTTTAACATATACGGCCCGTTTTTTCAAGATTTTACTGCTTATAGCTCCGATCTTTCGAAATGTATAATGAATGCCGTCAGAAATATAATACAGGCCGTTCGCCTTTTTTTCAAATCCTCTCATAAGTGCGGAAACAACATCGTTGACATGAATTAACGAGGTTTGCGGCTCTCCCGTTCCCACTACGGGGATCATTCCCTTTTTGACGATACGGAAATATTCAAGAAAATCCATATCCCTGGGTCCGTAAACTCCGGGTAATCTCAGTATCAGTGTCGGAAAGTCGCTCTTTTGCGTGAGAAATTCTTCCGCGAGTGCCTTGCTTCGGCCGTAATCTGAAACGGGGTTTAGCGGGGAGTCTTCATCCAATGGGGATCCGTCCTTATTCGGCCGGTTGACAGCCATTGTGCTGAGATAGCCGAGCCACTTGATATTTCTCCCGTATTTTACAGCAATATCGTAGAAATCAGTGAAGGCGTCAAAATTTCCTGAAACATAATCATGATAGCTGTCGGCCTTC
>JAIVYW010000363.1:0-2102 GCA_048635215.1 Candidatus Atribacteria bacterium | reverse complement strand
ATGAAGTGAATGCAAACAGTATCCACAGCCATAATCAGAAAGACATGATTTCGTTTAGCCCATTAATTTTCCTGTTACAATCATAACGCAACGCAAGCCAATTTAAATAGGGGACACGACGTACTCCGCAGGAGTTCGTCTGTCCCGATGTTAAAGTTCAAAGCGGAGAGTTGAGAATTGTGACGCAATTGTAAACTCCACGCCTCCTACAATGTCGCTTAGACGGTTCAAAACTCTTTTGGGTTGGTCGCCCGGCGCTGCCGGGCTCCCGTTGAGCGGATACGGGCAGGAAATAAAGAAGTGGAAAGTGTCATCCAGAGGGAGTTGGCGACCGTGGGATCCAGTTATATTTCACCCTGTCTTTTCCCTCTTTCATTTTTCACTTTACACTTCACACTTCACACTTCAGACTTGCTGAGCGAGCTCAGCATTACTTGTGCTCTGTTTTGCTATTGATCCATTCTGAGATCATAGTCAATGCTTCCGGAGCAAAGGTCTCCTCTATTTGTCCGTATTCGGAGATCACTCCGGTCTCAGAGTGCTGAAAAAGGTGATTCAGTGTCGGGAACATATTGGTCTTGACATCTTTATTTCCAGCAGCTTTTAATGCCTTCTCTATGCCTTCAAGATTATCTTTCCAATATACTTGAAGATCTTTGTCTCCATTCAATGCAAGTACAGGGACCGAGATCTTCTTCAAAAACGGGGCGGGATCATATCTCAGGAAATACACGAACCAGGGAGAAGTTATGGTTTCCATCTTGGCTATCATCGCCGGCGGGATCTTCTCAGCGATCTGATCTTCAGATGTAATCTCTTCTCCGGCAAATATCGATGCTATCTTCAATTTCCTTGTGAGGTCATCATTATACTTTATTACGGCATCGTATATCTGCCGATTCATTTTCGAGGCCTGGGCTATAGCTTCATTATGCCCCATCGCTTCAAGTATCATTGCGGATTGTTTCATCAGCAAAATATCGCCTCTTGTTCCGGGGCCGGCAAGAAGTACCATAAAAGAAATATCCGCCGGATCCTTTGAAAATGCGATCGGGGCGATCATGCCGCCTTCGGAATGGCCGATCATTCCAAGTTTCTTTGGATCGATCTTACCGTGCTTTCTAAGTTTGTAAAGAGCCGCCAAAGCGTCATCTGCGAAATTCTCGGATGTTACACCGTCCAATTGACCTGTTGATTCCCCTGTAGCCCGGTCATCATACCTTATCGAGGCGATCTTATTCCTGGCAAGGTGATCTGCTATTACTAAAAACGGGCGATGCCCCATGATGAAGCAATCCCTGTCCTGCTGGCCGGAACCGCTTATCAGCACAACGGCGGGAAATGGCCCTTTGCCTTCCGGGATAGCGATAGTAGCCCCGATCGTATTACCTTCTTCAAAGGGGCTTGTAAAGATGATGTCTTCCGTAGTGTAGGGAAAGGGCGGCTTCGGTTCCTGAGGCCGCACTAATTGCAGTTTTTCTGTCTCTCTCTTCAGGTCTAATGCTAATTGCTGACCGCCCTGAGACCATGTACCTTTGAACATATCTTTTGTCTCGGAGAGCACTCCCCGGTATGTCCCTTGAACCGAATCAACTGAGACGGCAAGTTTTTTACCGTCAAAGAGTACATCTGAAAAAGGAATGCCTTCGACCCCCTGGTCTATTGAATCCATAGTGCCGGTTAATTTCCCCTCTTTATCGGAAGTGAAACTGAAACGCAGACGCATCTCTACAACACCTACGGACAATGTTCCGATCCATTGCGTTCCGCTGATGTCAGTTTCCTCTATTTTAATATTTTTCGAACATGAAAACAGTAACATTGTAAAAAGCAGTATCACACAAGCCGCAAAAATCGATTTTTCTTTTCTCATCCTATACTCCAGAAGCCCAGGAAGCTTCAACATTTTTCTCGTCACACTTCGTATATCGTACAATTTTTATCACGTCACTCGGTTACGCTCGCTTTCCATCCCAGAACAGCGGCGGGAAGCGTGTGAGCCAGATATAATAGTCCCGCAGCACCGATGACAGTTATTGGGCCTCTGTCGATCACGGCAGCGACATATATGACGAGCAGAACTAATATCGAGAATATACCGT
>JAIVYW010000362.1:0-2115 GCA_048635215.1 Candidatus Atribacteria bacterium | reverse complement strand
GTCTCACAGGATGTCACACTCTCTCTTTCGGACCCATCCAATGAACTGTCAATATGGGATACAGAGCCGGCGGAAGACGCTATTGAGCTTTTCAGCGATGATTATGACCGTCCCATCGGAATACGAAATCCGAGATATTCCTCCGATTCTTCGGGCCGTATGCTCTTTTTGTCTTTTCCGGTGGACAAGGCCACGGATACTGATGTTCTGGACCTCTTTCTTCAAAGAGCGATCGACTGGTTGAGAGGTGCTTCTGAAGAGTTAATTTTCCAAAGGGAAAAGATCCTGCCTTATCCGAATCCTGCGCATGATAAGGTGTATTTCACCGAGATCGACCTGGGGAATGTTATCGATATATATGATATCAGCGGGAAATTACTGATCACACTTCCCGAAGGCCCCCATACTTGGGAGCTGGTCAACTCAGGCGGTACGAAAGTATCGAACGGTGTGTATATTTATGTGGTGCGGGATGGTCAGAAAATTATCTACAAGGGTAAGATCGCGATTATTAAATAAGATTGTTCAAAAGTTCAAGGTTGAGAAAAATTCGAATAATCGTAGGGGCGAACCTGCGTGTTCGCCCTATTGCTATAGAAGAGCAGGGATCACACGGAAACATTTTTCACAAATCTTCGAATACCATCCCTCTTTTCTTGTCATTCCCAGGCGCATGACCTTGGGAACCCAGATTACATCGTGGAGCAGGGAATCCATCTTTCTGCCTATTTGTCATCCTGAGCTTTTCGGCGAAGGATCCATCTGGTATTTGTTTCTTGTATTTCCCACTTTACACTTCTTTTGTACTTCGTACTATATTTTTGGCTTCTCGCTTCGCTTATGGTATAATTTCACAAGTGAGGGTTGTTTAGAAATGGAGAAAAAAGTAAAAAGTAAAGACCAGGTACCTATCCGGTTTTCCTGATGAGGATACCGTCGGATTTTTTCTCAATAACATAACCCTCTACATCAAGGCACAGGATCTCCGGCTTGAATCCCTTGACGGTAATATTTCGAGCGCCAAGATTTGTATCGGCCTTTGAGGCGAGCGCGGATTTGATAGCGGCAAGCCCTTTGAGGGATGAGAGAAGTATTTTGTCTCCGTTGACCACGAAAACAGTGTCATGCATTCCCACGGCCCGGATCTGAATATCCTTTGATACAATGATGGAATTCGAGCAATCTACAGTGACTGCATTGATCAATACCATATTGTCTTCCTCGGACCTTAATCTGAACAAGGCCTCCCAATTCCCAACATCGTCCCAGCCGAATTCCGCCTTGAGCATCTTAATGCTATCGGATCTCTCCATGATCATATAATCCACGGAATCCGCGGTTATTTCCTTGAAAAGTTCATCTATATCATTTTTTTCTTTGGCATAGCGCATCAGTAGCCCGTGATCGCGGGGCGAGATCTTTTCCGTCTCATTGATGAATGTATTGAACGGGAAGGTAAATATGCCTGAATTCCAGAAATATCCGCCGCTTTTTAAGTATTTGACAGCGGTTTGAAGATCGGGCTTCTCTATGAATTCGATCGCGTCGCCGTGATGTATTGCTTCCGTCTCTTCATACTTGTGAGGAAAGAGATATCCGTAATTTGTTTCCGGCCTGTCCGGCAGTATCCCGAGTGTTACTATGCCCCGGGTCCCTTCCGCCAGCATAAATGCCTGCTTACAGATATCAAGGAACCTTACTTCATTGTTGATGATATGGTCTGCGGCAAGAACGATCACCGACCCGCCGGGATAGTTGTCTGAGAATCGATAAGTGAAATAGGCGATCGCGGGGAATGTGTTTCGTTTTTCGGGTTCGAGCAGTATATTCTCTGCAGGGAGTTCAGGCAACTCCGCCCTTGTGATCTTTTCATATCTTCTGTTCGTGATGACGAATATGTCTTCTGTGTCGATGAGCTTATTGATGCGCTCGAATGTTATCCGCAGCATTGACCTTCCCAGAAAAATATTAAGGAACTGTTTTGGGAATTCAGGTGTCGAAAAGGGCCAGAATCTAGTCCCTTCCCCGCCCGCCATTATTAAGGCTGCGTTTTTACCTGCCATGTATCTTGATCGCTCCCCGGGGACAGATATCAAGGCAAAGCCCTTCACCGAT
>JAIVYW010000361.1:0-2129 GCA_048635215.1 Candidatus Atribacteria bacterium | reverse complement strand
ATGACTCCTGGGAGGACATAACGAAAAAAATAGGGGGTTGCAAAGTAATACAGGGCGATATTCCCTAACCTGCATTGCTTTGCAGGGACTACCCGGAACATCTGGCTATTACAAGCCTGAGCAACGCGGCTATTGATGTTCATGGCCGGCGAAGAAGTGTCATTTGTGGCCTTTCGAGGTATATATGTTAGTCAAAACAACTTAGCGCTTATGGGGATAAAATAGCCAAAGTCGAGTGATAGGGAGTTGGGGATAGGGATTATCAGAGGCTAAACTTCCATGTATCTTCGGGCTTTTCCAAAATGCGTTTTCTCTTATTCACACAGCAAATACAATTACAGCCGGCCCTGAGCGGATGTTCACCTAAGCGTTCAGCCAGTTCCCAAGAAGCGTCAATCATTTCAAGGATCATCCTCTGTTTTGCTCTTTGTGACTGTCCTATGTTTTTCTTCTTATTCATAATTCAATCTTATTGGTCGAGTCGTCAAACAATTTCTCAACAAGCTCTTGTATCCGCATTTCCTTACCGAACCTATCTGCAAAGAGAATAATTCTATCCATGTCCAGAGGACTGAAATGTTTTGGGATCAATTTTTTTTTGTACAATTTAAGGACCTCGAATATGTCTGCATCATCCTTCGGGCTGCGGTCCGGGTTATTTGCAATAGCCATTAATTTCAGTATAATGTAATCAGTCGGTTGTATGACCAAGTTATTTCCCATTAGCTCATCGTTGACCAAAACACTTCTTTGCAAGATCTCTTTTCCGTCCGCGGTATTGACAAACATGAAGTCAATTCGTCCCAATACCCCAAACTCCGAATCAAACTGGGCAAAAGACTCAGTCTTTTGGTAGCACGTGTAAGCTAATTTTTCCATAATTGAGGAAATCGAACCCCAACAACGCCCTTCTGTTAAAAGGTCGATGTCAGCAGTGTATCTCGGAAGCCCGTACAGTCCCAAGGCCAGCGCCCCGATTAAAGAATACGGAATCTGATTTTGCGTAAAATTATCCGCAATTATTTGAAGAACTCCGGGCAACTTTCGAGGTATCATGGTTTCACAACAATTAAAAGTGTTATCGGAGTCGTGAAGCCACCCATGAGAGCTTCACGGAACCGGAGAAATAGAAATCCTAATACGCCTATATTAGAATATTCCTTGATTACTTTGCGAATCGGCGCATCTACGGGAAGTCTTGCCATCAAACAGCGACTCCCGCTTCTGCGACAAATGCCTCCAAAATTGGAGGATCAATTTCCAGTTCATCAGGACCAAATGTTTCAAGATGAAATTGAATTGCAGATTTGACGTCGGCCACAGCCGTTTCATAGGTGTCACCCTGACCAACTACTACACCTTTAATTCCGAGAGGATAAGCAACATAGGTGTCTGGGTGTTTTTCCACGACAATTTTGAATTGTTTCATTAACCTTATCCCGCATTACCAGTTTTGAGTCATGCCAAGGGATAATATCTCGATTCTCAATGAAAAACCAATTGTGGAAACCTGAAGAATACAATTTGTCCTTCGGAAATCATACAAACGTTTCCTTTAGATCATTCATTGAATAGGATACTTGTTCCTCTTCCATTCCCCGCATTGCGGATGATAGAGAAAAATCGGTCCATTCATTTCTTTCTTCTTTTTCTATTTTTGCCCGTAAGTATTCTACAAAGTCAAGGATTTCCATCTGTTTTGATTCTGGCAATGCCTTAATATTTTCGGCAATCTTATATGTGAGACTCATATATGCCTCCATTTGTGCTTACTGCATGTAGTCGTTTTTTAGGCACATAATATATAATACCTAGGTGAAATCAGGAAGAAAAGGCCTCAATTCTTCGAGACATCTAAAAAGACACAAAAACCGCCTGGCTGCGGACCATCTCGATGCGCCGTGGTAAAGCACCATGGGAATAATTGGCGGAAAACCAACAGCATACTTCAATATTATATCAGACAGACACCGGAGGCAACATCAGCAAATGCATGCTTTCTCTGTAAGACGATTCATGAATGTATTGAAAAACGATACTCACCGCAGAGGGCGCAGAGATCGCAGAGAGAGACAATAGAACAATCTCCTATCCATGATCCTGGAAACCTCGCTATTACAGCGTGAGCA
>JAIVYW010000360.1:0-2134 GCA_048635215.1 Candidatus Atribacteria bacterium | reverse complement strand
GAATTGTTCATTTCTCCTCCAAGAAGAATGCTATGTATATTTTAATCCTTCTTGGACAAAAAAGCAAATATCAATTTCTTTTGTTACCTTACCCATTATTCATTTCTCTTTATACTCTTGTCACTTGTGCACTGCTATTATCTTTTTCCAAGCATCAGAGGTCAGATGAAAGTTCACGGGATCATAGAAGCCCGGCTCATACAATTTTTCAATGACGGGAGTGAGATCCGTAAAAGAAGCGCCCTGAGATGCCAATATATCAATAAATGCATGGCGTAATTGAGCCATTTTCACTGCACCCGCATCATTTGGGGAAGTTATTTCCATTGATGTTGGGATAATGTAATATTTTACGCTGATATCATTTACCACAGAATATTCATTTATCAGATTCAATACAAATGCGGTCTTATTCAACATCTCATCGAGATTTTCTTCCAGCGAACCGAGAGTATAGCCATACATCAGATCATGCCAGTATGACGGATCATCCTCATTCTTGCCGAAGAAATATGACTCGATGACAGAAAATAGTATAAATCTTTTCGTAATGGGAATACCTCTTGTTTTCTCCGGTGATATCAATTCAAATCCATCATCGGTCTCTCTTATCACCGGAAGGGTTGAAATGCCCTGTGTATTCTGAAAGAGGTCATTTCCCGTGTAAACATATATATGGAATTCCTTGCCCTGATACTTCTGATGTATCCTCTTTAATAAAATGTATTCCTGCATCGTTGAAAATGACATACAGCCGCAGCTTATATATCTTTTGTCCTTAGAATCATCTCCCATGAAGGCTGCGGGCAGCTTACAATTATCCACGAGAAGGTCTATCATGGAATCACCAAGGACATAAACAGTATCATCGGAAGCATTGCCCGTACCGCATGGCCTAAATCCCTTTTCATCGCTCCAGACACGCCCTTTATCCTGTGTACGGAAACTCAAGGATGGATTATGGTAAAATCCCAATTCGTCATCGGGAGAAATGAAACCGTATCCATCACGGCCCGGTACAGCGATCTTTTTCAGGGTGAAATTCAGAAGGAGATTCACAAGGAAAAGTAGAACGATTATCAGTAAAAAAGGTTCTAAAAAACGCTTCACTTACCTTCGATGGGGCCGGTGGTGGACAAAGTGGACATTTCAGCAAATATCCCCAACGACACCAGATGTACAGAGATATCTCCAGAACATAGTTTCTTATTCATACTTTTCCTTATTTTCTATCATGTTCGCCGGATTCATTCTTTTGTCCACTTTGTCCACCACCGGCCCCAATATTTCTCAGATAATTTGCCTGGGATTCAAATTCCGTCATGCCCGCAGCAGTGCTTTCCAGTTTCATTGCTTCGGCAAGATAGGAATCCATCGCGACCTTGACAGTCCCCTTTTCGGGGAGATCCGCATTTGACCAGAAGAAGAGGACATTCTGCCCCTTAAATCGCTCCACGAGGGCTCTTATCCTCTCTACATCGACTTCGGCGACCACAAGATCATTCTGATACGGCGACTTCATCCTCAGCCATTCTGCGGTGACGGGGCCGGCCGGCAGGAATTCCCTCTCGCTGCCATCGTTGATGAGCGCATAATCCGTTTTAGCGCTGCGGCAGAAAGCCCGGGCGGTAAATTCCGCTGATCTTTCAAATGAATCCAGGGATTCTTTGAGATATCCCAGCACTTCTTTGCCTTTTTTATTGTATTTTCTATCGTATTTTCTGATCCTTCTTGCCAATTTACCATTGCCTTTGCCGAGGGGAACAAGCGGGATCAATTCATATTTCACATCGGAGATCTTTTTATCCTCTGCGGAAACCAGCAATGTCAGAATGCCCAGATCATTGAGATAGCAGCCGGTCTCGACAAGAATTGAATCCGCTGCCTTATCCGGCGTTTTTGTGATACGATGATCATGCCCGGAGATCACTATATCGATCTGCGGAAATTTTGTCAGCACATTCCTGTCAAAGTCCATGCCGTTATGAGATACCAATATGATGATATCGGCCGTTTCCATTGAAGAGAAGGTATTTGCCAATGCCTCCGCCCATGGCAGGAATTCAACATTGTCCCATCCGTCATACCTACCCTTGACATAGGAGTTCTTTCCGCAAGAGGAGAGCCCCACGAC
>JAIVYW010000359.1:0-2139 GCA_048635215.1 Candidatus Atribacteria bacterium | reverse complement strand
TCCATTCACATCTGATAAAGAGTTTGACAGGATCGTTTCACTTTTAGAAAAATAACTGATTGTTAAAGAATTCTAATAAAGCATCTTTTTTTTTCATTCTGTTTTCAGGGTTCAGCCTGAAAATATCAATGACTTTATTTTGCCTTTTTATACTTTTTCCGTTTGTAGGCAATTCCCAAAACAGGCCTGCTGCTGATTCTGTAATATCAAATGCTGAGGCTGTATCAGTCGATTCGGTTAATTATAAAATGCATAGTCCGCATAAGGCAACCCTTTATTCCATGATTTTACCCGGTCTTGGACAAGCTTACAACAAAAAATACTGGAAGATACCTGTCATATATGCCGGTTTTGGTGTTTTTTATTATTTCATTTCATTTAATGACAAGGAATACAAAAAATGGCGTGAGGCTTACTATTATGCAATTGAAAATCCGGATGGAAGTGATACGCCCATTAATGACTATTATGAAAAATATGGGTATGATCCGAATATTCTGCGTGATCAAAAAGATTTTTACCGCAGAAACCGGGATTTGACATACATATTAACAGGTTTGTGGTACCTGATAAATGTTGTTGATGCAGCTGTAGATGCCCACCTGATGACCTGGGAAGTTGATGAAAACCTATCCATCAGAGTGGAACCTGAATTTTACCAGCCTATGTATGGATATAAACCCAGTGGTGGTATAAAATTATCACTGACATTTTAGATAAAGAAAAATCACTACAAGAAATTATAAATAAATCCTTTATTTGAGAATAAACTTGATTTCCTTTTTCCACTTTAATGGGATAACCCTGTCGAAGTAACTAAAAGTTTCAGACCATCCCGCCTTGAGAAACTTTGGGTTAATGAAATAGTTAATAAACGCCTCGGCAAAAATCTCGGAAGGATTCAGGTCATAATTTGAAGACGCTCGGTTGTGTAAAAACATATCGGTATTCAGCACTTTAATTGTCTGCCTGTTCTCAAAAACATGAGCCAATTCATGGATAATCATCTCAACAGGAATAGGCTTCTTAAGGTATTTTTCTTTAACAATGATTTTACGGTCGTCAACAACCCACATTTCCTCAGTTCCATGAGGTTTACCCGGAACTGAAGTTACACCTAACTTAAACAGGAATGTTTTAAGACTTTCCCATGACAGAGGTTTTGGGGTCTTCTTATTAAGCAGGTTTTTGTAAGTTTTGAATTTCAATACAAATAGCTGAGACGCGTACTTTTTATAATCCTTATATCTAGGGAAATCTTCTTGAGAATACACGCGGTCTAAATCAGGACGAGGGTCAAAAATATTGGGCACATACTCTTTACTATATCTCTTTTTATATAAAGCCCTCATACGGGCTTCTCCTTCTTTATCCTTGTTGGCGATAGTCGTCTCAATATTATCAACGTACATTTGGTGATGGGCATCATCCATTTCAGATTCACACATTTTAATAATCTCCCAAGCTCTGCTCATAATATTCTCCCGATAATTTGATACCATTAGTTTATCTCAATAATCAGAAATCGTCAACTGGATGCTCATCAGAGTAATAATCAGCCATTGAATTTAAGTCGTCCACCTGATATATTGCCCGCTGAAGATGAGCTATTAGAGATTGAGCCTCATCACAAGTTAGGTCAATTTGCCCTTTAGAGACTAGACCGTAAGTCCATCTATTTTTGTCAATGGGGTCTTCTAATAACAAGAGTTTCTTCCCAGAAAGAGACACGATTATGTCAGGTCCTTCACCCCAAGTACATTCGACTTTCAATTCTTTTTTCTCCGGTTTATTGTTCATCAGTTTCATCCTCGGCAGTATATCGTCTGAGCATAAAGACCCGCCCGGGGTTTAACCTCTTTTTCTCACGAAGAACTTCTTCTATAGACTGAAGTATAGTATCAAAATCACCCAACTTATATAAAGCAAGCGGAATATTATTGGTTGAAAAATACACTTCCAGACGATTATTCATGCCCTCTTCAATACCAAAAACGAGAATGCCCGTTCCTGATGCTAGGATATCTTTTGCGATTGAATTGCTAACTATAAATTGTTCATCCGATGGGTTTAATGTTATGTTCATTCAACTTAAACCTCTTCTAACCCCTTACCCCTTTGACAGAAATTCTCACCCTT
>JAIVYW010000358.1:0-2144 GCA_048635215.1 Candidatus Atribacteria bacterium | reverse complement strand
AACAAAATTCTGGATCGAGGATTACACCGATGTTACTTATTCGACTTATGATTCCGCATCCCCGATCGCGATATATTATGCGACCGATACACCTATAAGCACAATAAACGGGCAGGCAAAAAGTTCTTATATTTATACTAATTATGTCCCTGAACTTGCCTGGAGCGGAGGAGGAGGATATACTGCTGACGGCGTTGAGCCTAACAACGGTGATACAGGAGACACCTTTACCTTCATCGTGAAATATACGGATGACAACAATAATGCGCCGACAGTAGCGCAGGTCTGGATCGATCTGAACGATTCCGGAGGATTTGAGGGCGGCGAGAAATTCAATATGACCAATTTCATGGCATCCGATTATTTCAAAGGCGGCGTAGCCTATTCATATGTCACGACCCTTACTTTTTCAGGTGACGGTGTCTTGAATTACCGTTTTGCCTTCTCAGACGGCAGAAATGCCGCCAACGGCGTGCCCGCATCTGACAGCACCGTAACCGTAACCCCTGTCGGGCCTTATCTCACTTGGATAGGAACGGGTAATTATATTTCCGACGGCATTGACCCTCAAATAGGAAATTCCGGCGAGCTTTTTACATTCTCTGTTAAATTCACTGAATCATCCGGTACATTTCCTGACACACAGCAGGTTTGGATCGATCTTGATGATTCAAGTGTTTATGATAATGACGAGAAATTCAATATGACAGAAAATGATGCCGGAGATACTGACCTGACAGACGGCAAGCTTTACTCATTTCCCAAAAATATATCATATGCCGGCAACGGCAGCCTGACTTATACCTTTGAATTCTGGGCAGCAGGAACCGAGGCACCGGGAAGTCCGGCAGGGAATTCTACCTTTGATCTGATCACTCCACAGGCAACCGATCTGGAAGGATTAGTGGTTTATCCCAATCCTAACAATGGGGATTTCCCCGTGATATTTAATGATCTTACTGAAAATACTTCCATAAGTATATACAGCATCGCAGGAGAACTGGTCTTCTCCACGAAGACCGACTCCCTTTCTTTCTCCTGGTATCTGAAGAATTCATCCGGTGAAAAGGTAGCTTCCGGAATATATTTTTATGTCGTTTCCAATACCAAAGGCGATCTAAAAAAAGGAAAGATCGCGATTATTATTTAATATAATGGCTCCTGACTTGCTTTTCTTGTAATAATAATGTATACTGCGGTGTTACGTTCTTTTCGTCTCACTTAAAATTTCGCATTCTTTGCAGGCTGATCGTCCTTGAACTTTCCCCAAAGCATTGCAGAAATAAGTCGGGCAAAGAACAAAAGGAGTTTTGAATGGAAAACAACAAACTTTATGTTGGAAATCTGAGCTACGATGTTGGGGAATCCCAGCTTGAGGAACTTTTCGCGCAGTATGGCGAAGTAAAAAGTGTTCGTATTATCGGCAGAAAGGGTTTTGGATTTGTTGAAATGGGTACCGCTGAGGAGGCCAAGGCCGCAAAAGAAGCACTCAATGAAACAGATTTCGAAGGCAGAACCATGAGAGTGGACGAAGCCCAGCCTAGAAAAGAAAGAAACGACCGTTATTGATCTGTATACATTAGATTGAATTTTTAAAGGGAAAGGATTTCGGTCCTTTCCCTTTTTTTTGTTCCGGCTATTCTTTCATGCTATTCCCGCGGAAGCGGTTTTTAAGAAAAACAGATGTGAAGAATATTATCGTGCGATTCTAACGAGGCAAAGAGTTTCGTGTTCTAATTTATAAATACGGTAACAATGGAATGTTTAGATTTGAGTCAATTCCAACGATAAATACAGTACGAAGTGCGAAGTACGATGTGCGATGTGGAGAATCAGAAGGAAAGCAAGGAATTCGGACTGGGAAATCTTTTGTATTCCCAACCTTTGAACTTTTCAACTTGCGAACTTTTAACGCTTCGCCTATGCGAAGCTTGGTATGCGGCGTACCCTTTGTGGTCCGTAAGCGAAGAGAGAGGAAGAAATTGATCAAAGTAGAAGATTGTTCAAAAGTTCAAGGTTCAAGGTTGAAGGTGGAGAGGATGAATGAATTACCGCTGTGGGTATGCGGCGTTCCTCGCGCCTTGAATACTCAATAAAATAGCATCAGCCATTATTACCGTCTTTATGAATCAGAGCACTGGCTC
>JAIVYW010000357.1:0-2145 GCA_048635215.1 Candidatus Atribacteria bacterium | reverse complement strand
TTTCGTTTTCACTTCGTACATCGCACCTCGTACTTAGTACACAGTCTGCGCCACAGACTGAAGGTAGAATGCGGCCTGGTAGCCGATCCCCAATATATTCATCCTTCTTGCTCTTTTTTCGAATGCACGGATCTCCTTTCTGGAAAAGATCGATCCCGCCGGGCCCATGGACAAGGAGCGCTCACTAAGCAAGGTGATATCTTTTATATACTGTTCGCTTCCCCAGAATTGGAATGCGGTTGAATCCCTGACGATCTTCTTCACCTTAAATCCGCATCTTTCCGCCAGAAGCGTCAGCGAATCCGTTGAATAAATATAATAATGTCTCGGCGCGTCGATTTGAACCCAGTGATGCCGATAATGCTCAAATGCCCAGGAGTCTGTAACCGGTGTTCTTATCAGGCATATTCCTTTCGGTGCCAGGATCTCTCTGATCCCGGAAAGCAGCTCTTCAGGCGATGACTCATGTTCAAATGAATGATTCAAAAGGATAATATCCCACATTCCGCTCACTCTTTCCAGCCCGCCTTTGAGTATTTTCAGGCCTCCCGGATGGGAGATATCATTTTCAATATGCGGGTCTATCCCAAGAGTATTATGAAGCCCTTCTTTGAAAAGAGAGCTAAGCAGCTTTCCGCTTCCGCTCCCGATATCAAGTATTTTGGACTCCTTGTAAATATTCAGATCAAAAAGATAGGAGTTGATATAATTGGGAAAGAATTTTGAGATCGTTTTTCCTAGAAAAACCTTCTTCCCGAAAGAATGCTCATTGCGCATGCGAAATATAATCTTTTTCAAAAGAGCTGGCTTAGTCTGCTCTATCGAATAGAAGCTGTCAAAATTATCAGGATAGTATTTGTGCATATCCTCGGGGGGAGCGGGTAATTGCAGTGTTCCGCATTCATTACAGAGCATATATCTGAAATTCTCACCGCTTCCTATCTTCATTTCCTTCACATCGTAAAGGGAATTTTCTTTGCTGTTTCCGCATATACCGCATTTCATAATTCATTCTACCAATATTTCCGCTGTAAGTGAAATCGTTTTTGGTATTTAGTGTTTCTTTGTCTTGCATTGCCTTATATAGTTTATCAAAACACTATAGGGATAATAAATAACCATACTTGTTTGCATTTCATTCTCAAAAAGGTTAGAATTTAACTGAAATAATTATGAGAAAGACAACATTTTCGATGTTTCTCTTGAGTTCACAGCCTGCGCCGCCGGTGCGCAATCCCAAACTACGCAAAATAATAAATAAACATGGAGGAGACCTATGATTCTCACAGCTGTTATAGACAGATTTGAAGAAGAGCTCGCCGTTGTGGTCCTTGACCGCGGCGGAGAAATGCTCATCCCCATCGCGCATCTTCCGCAAGGGGTGAAGGAAGGAGATGTTCTGAATGTAGACATTTCCATTGACGCGGACGAAACGAAGGCCCGTTTTGAGAAAATGAAAAAAATAAAAGATGAACTCAATGAGGGTTCGAGAGGAAATATATGAAAAGGGCAATAATTATATTTGTTTCTATTTTATTATTGCTAATCGTGAATCTTCCTGCTTTTGGAGCAAATGTTATTGTTAACGGAAGTTTTGAAGCGGGTGACCCTCCTACGAATTGGACACAGGTCGCTCTTTCCGGATCTGATCTGGGAACTACATCTTTATGGACAAGATTTGATGCACCCGACAGTGGGATTTTCCCGGATGGGTCTTTTGTGGGCCAGACATATTTTAAGGACAATCCCGGTGCTGTACATCTTGTAAGTAATGCAGCTGAACAAACTTCAGCCATATTTGGTGTTGTTGATGATTCATCTGTGAATACAATTTTCTACCAGATAGAACTTGATTATGGTTCAGGATATACAAATACTAATTTCAATTGGTGCGGCGCAGTTGTGGAAATTGAATTCACCTTTTCTGCCTCAACTTATTATCTTCGATACTACCATACACTCCGGACTGATTATGGTGGAGCCCCAAGTGATAGCGCAACAATAAAGTATATGATACTTGGAAATATTTCTTCCTTAGATACCTGGTTTGGTTTTGCCAGGATCATCAATGATGACATTCAATCGGAATTTGGATATTCCACTTTTGTAATTGATGCGATCAGAATAGGAGTGATTGGAGATAAA
>JAIVYW010000356.1:0-2160 GCA_048635215.1 Candidatus Atribacteria bacterium | reverse complement strand
GAGTCACTCCCATTCCACCAGAGTTTAATATGAAATAAAGTAAATGTCAAGAAAAGCCCCTCCGATAATCTCCGGGGCTTTTCTCTTCCTTTCAATGCTCTCATATGATTCAACTTAACATATGCGGTAGTTGCGAAAGTTGCAAAATCTGAAAATATTCGGATTTAGAATTAGATAATTCATATTATATTGGGGCGGCTGCGTATTACAACGATTTTGATGCGTAACGATATGGGAGGCATGGAGAAATGCCTTGATGTGAAGTTTGGAATGGCGTTAAATATACTAACAAAGGGGCGATATGAGGATGAAGCAGGTGAATTTGCAACTTTCGCAACTACCGTCCCTGATTACAGTCCCTGATTACATAAATGTTTAATTAACATGTACTGAAAAATCGCTGACTTGATCAGGAATCCAGTTTTCCTCCCTGTCATGCAGAGCCACGGGCGTGGCATCCAGGATTTCTTTCATCCTTCATCCTTCATTCTTCATTCTTCATTCTTCATTCTTCATTCTTCATTCTTCACCCTTCATTCTTCATTCTTCATTTTTCATTCTTCACCCTTCATTCTTCATTCTTCACTTCTCTATAAGCCTCTATCCTCTATTTATGAAACAGAGCATTTTTTAGATGCTATGTAACCTTTGATCTCCCGCAATCGTTGTATTGGTAAAGCGGAGGTAGATATGAAAAAGACGCTTGTACTGTTTTTTGCTTTGTTACTGTTTGCTGCTGCGCCCTTTGCAAAGGGAATGACCGGAAAAAGAACTGATGCTATGCCGGACCACGGACGATTTGAGCCGGGCGAGAGGATACAAAAGTTTTTGGACCTCTCCGATAAGCAGGCCAAAGAGTTGGAAAAACTCCAGATCGAGAAAAGGAAGAGATCTCAGAAAACCCGCATAGGTATTCAGAAATTGCGCTTAGAGATCAAGGAACTCCTTCTTGAAGACAAGATCGATTATGCGAAAATGCTCACATTGGAAGAGAAGATCAACGCCTTGAGATTACAGCAGGCCAAGGATCGTATCGCCCATTTGAAAAATGTAGAAAAGATACTGAACAAGGAGCAGTTCGATAAGTTCAAAATGCACCTTCAGAGAGATAGAAAGAAGGGATCCCGCAGGGATCACCACTCTTCTGGAAAACGCGAAGAGGGTAAAGGTTCCGGTCATCGCAAGATGAACCGATCCAATAGCTAATGTTCTGATTCGTAAACAACTATGATCATATGTGGGAGGCATTCGCCTCCCACTTCCGTCAAATCGATATTGACCCCTGAAATATATTAATTTATTCTCCGTATAGTTCAGTGAGCGGAGGAAATATGAAAAAAATGTACCTGTCTCGAGATGATAAAAAAATTAACGGCTTCTGTGGAGGCCTGGGTGAATACCTGGACTTAGATTCAACATTGATCCGTCTGATATTTCTGCTATTGGGTATCGCTACCGGTGTTCTGCCAATGCTTATTTTCTACATCATTGCCGGGATAGTTGTTCCGGTCAAACCTGAAACGCCTTAGATCATACTTTTTCCTCATTCTTTGCTTGATATTTTCAAGCGCATCATTTGCCGCGGATTTCTCTATATCAGTCCATAAACCCGCATCTTTACCAGTGATCGATGGAAAGATCGATGCCGTATGGAGCGAAGCGGATACGATCACGGATTTTGTACAGCGGACGCCGGATAACGGTGAACCGGAGACGAATCCCACCGAGGTCAAAGTATTATATTCAAAAGAGGGCCTGTATCTGCTTTTTGTCAATCATGACGGCCAGGACGGCAAACCGCCGTCACTCGGTGAGATCGAACAAGTAAATTCTTCTGATCAGATCTCTATTCTGATCGATCCATGCAATGACGGCGCCACGGGATATTACTTCGCTGTACTGAGGGGTAGTTCCCATATCGATGCTTACTTTGAAAATGGAGGGATCTTTAATAAGAACTGGAACGGAGTATGGTACTCAGAGGTTACGGAGATAGATGAGGGCTGGACCGCGGAAATATATATTCCTTTTAAAAATCTTCCATTACAGGGGAAGACGGATACCTTCAGGATCAATTTTTTGAGATTTCACTTCAACAGTCAGGAAAATACTACCTGGTATCCTCTGTATTCCTTTGAATCCTCGACCAATATGGATAAG
>JAIVYW010000355.1:0-2173 GCA_048635215.1 Candidatus Atribacteria bacterium | reverse complement strand
GACTGCGGGATACGATATCTTGAACCACAAGAAAATAAGATGAAAACCCCATTTTTTCGATGATGTGCAGTTCATGTTCCAGGCGGTCCACAACGGATTCGGGGAGATCGTCACCATACCGTTTTCGCGCCCCTTTATACGCAGCATTCCGCAGGCGATGCTTGGCGCTTTGTCCTTGTGAATTGCCCCACGGCGGCAGAACAAGTCCGGAACAGGGACCGGTAAACGTCAGCCGTTCTGTGATTTCCCGGCCGGCCCGAATCGCATCCGGCCAAATGGCAAAACGTTTAGCATATTCCGATGCCGGCGCCAGCCATGCGTCAGAGGGCGCCGCATGTTTTGGTGTTAACCGGGAAAGAGATGTATTACGGTCTATTGTAAGTATTGTACTCAATATATCTTTTTTTTCAATATTCACCGATGATTTGGCAAATCCATCAGATCTTCTTCTCGTAAATTCTGTATTTCTTATAAACCCTGCCGCCGATGCCTTTATCGAATGTGTTTATCTTGGCATTATCCTCTAAATTCCAGGACATCTCGCACCACTTATACCCTTTTCTTCTGGCTTCATCCTCTGTTTTCATAAGTAATAAAGCGGGAATACCGAACCCCTGAGCATGCCGTTTAAGGCCGAAAAGGATCGCTCTCGTTCCTTTGATCTTCTTCTTGGCAGCAAGAAATTTCAAGATCTCAATGGGTCCCAATTTACCATTCAGGCGCTTTGTAGCCTCATTCAGATTCGGGAGTATAATTGATATCCCTATCGGCTCGATCTTCCCGTCTTCATGTGTTTTTTCCGCAAACCACACAAGGTCAGTGTCAGCGTATTCCAAAAGGACCTTGGATGTTTCCTCCAATTCCCTCTCGGTCATCGGCACAAAACCCCAATTGGGTTCCCACGCCGCGTCATACACTTCTTTTATATATTCCATTTCTCTTTTGAAATTCTTTTTCTCAAATTTTCTGACATGTATCGTCGGGTCTTCCGCTATCCTCTTGGCGTGTTTCTCCATTCTGGGGTCCATTGGATCTTCTGTACTCTTATAGAAGGCCAGAAGGTCCTTTGCCTTTACAAAACCTTCGCCCTCTGTGAGTTCTAAATAATACTTCGGATTATAGGGCATCATGACCGCGGGATCAGAATCAAAACCCTCTAAGAGAAAAGCACACTCATCGTTCGTGCCGAAACTCATAGGCCCGCGCAGAAGTTCCATTCCCCTTTCTCTTCCCCAGTTTTCCGCGGTCGCATATAATTTTGTTGCTATCCTGCTATTATTCAAGGTCTCGAAAAAACCGAAGAATGCCGCCTTCTCCTTATGAAAGTCATTATGCAGTTTATCAATATGACATGCGATCCTGCCGACAATATCATTATCCATAAGGGCAAGGTACAATTCGACCTCAGCGTGATCGTAATAGGGATTTTTCTTCTCATCAAAGCGATGCTTCATTTCAGAGATCAGCGGAGGAACCCAATGCGGCATATCTTCATAGATCTTCCACGGCAATTTGATAAAATCCATAAGATCCTTCTTAGAAACAACTTTTTTAATAGAAATATCCATATTTTCCTCACTTTTCATTCAGTTTCTCCTTTAATTCCGAGAGCATTTTCAATGCGTCAATGGGAGCGATCGCATCCGGATCAAGCTCTCTTAGGTCGCGTAGAACTTCCGTCTCATTCTCATTGGGCATCTCGGTTGAAAAGAGAGACGGCTGTAAAAATCTTCTTTGGGCCTGACTGATGCTTTTAGCCGAACCGCCTTCTTCGAGCTGGGCGAGTATCTGGCCGGCGCGTTCGATAACATCTTCGGGAATTCCGGCTAATTTAGCGACATATATCCCATAACTCTTATCGGCACTGCCCTTTATTAATTTCCTCAGGAAGATGATCTTCTCGCCGTATTCCTTAACATCCACCTTATATATCTCTACCCTGTCCAGATAATCACCGATACGCGTGATCTCATGATAATGTGTCGCGAAAAGTGTCTTTGCCTGCTGGCCTTCCTTTCTGTGCAGGAATTCTATCACCGCCCAGGCGATAGAAAGGCCGTCATAAGTGGAAGTCCCTCTTCCTACTTCATCAAGGATTATCAGACTCCTGTCAGTTGCGGAAGAGAGGATATTCGCGACCTCATTCATCTCCACCATGAAGGTTGACTGACCC
>JAIVYW010000354.1:0-2175 GCA_048635215.1 Candidatus Atribacteria bacterium | reverse complement strand
CCTCAGGCCCTTTTTTTGGCGCGCGCGTTCAATTAAGGGTGAAATTGCGCGCGTGCGCAAAATGAAGAAATATCGAGATTTGGGAGCCCTATTTACAGGGATTCGGCGAACTTCTTTCCGAAGTCCTTACACTTTTTCAGGGACTCGCCCTCGTTGTACTTGATGTTGCTATCTGCCTCGACGCAGACCTCATCCTGGACCTTGAAGCCGAGATTCTTTATAGACAACTTAAAGACCGCCTCCATGACCCAGGCGCCATCCCAGCCGTAGCTCCCGAACACAGCCGCGGGATGCCCCTTGACGTCTATCTTACCAGCCTTGACGTAGCATTCCATGTTCTCGACGAGGGCCCGCATCCCCGGTGTGACGTTGGCGTAGATGCAAGGTGACCCGTAGATGACCCCGTCCGCCTCAGCCAGCAATGTGAGGGAGAATGGCTCCCCAACCTTCTTGATGTCAACCTCCGTAACGGAGCCGACGCCCTCGGCGACCGCCTTGGCCATCTTCTCCGTGTTCCCGGTCTGGCTATCGTAAACGACTATTACCTTCATTTCATTTCAACCCTGTTCCCCCTCGGACCCTGAGGGCCGGGGGGGTATCTCCTGATTCTACTTGATTGATTTATTTATATATCTTTATCAATTTTTAGAAGAACAGAAATGTTTTAATATGTCTTTAATCAAAGAATTGATGAAACTGGATTATCATAGGAAAAGCAGATATAAAGAAACAGAATTCTTTGGACGTTTAGATGTTGATATTCCTAGACATGAAATTCATGAAATGATTAAAGATGAAAAATTTATTTTAAAAACAATGCCACAATTCAAAGAAAATAGTGCTAAAGAAATAATTAAAAGCATTCAAATTATGAGTTTTGACTATAATGTTTTTGAAAAGTCATATCAAAAGATAAAAACGATTGGTTATTTTGATTATAAGAATGATAAATTTGGTATTATAGGAGTAGATGATAATAATGAGTAAGATACAAGATGTTATGAACCTTTTTATGGAATCGTGGAAAAATTCAATACAACTTATAAAAAAACTACCACTGCTATTAGTAGTTCCGATTGTCCATTTTTTAGCATACTATTTATCACTGTATTTTGTTTCGTTCATCAACCTGGGAATATTGTCTTCGCTACTACGAAGTTTAATATTTGCCGTCATATTATCAAGTTATTTTTATGTGCTTTTTCAGGCGATATATTATAAGCGTTTCAAGTTTGAATATCTCTACAGTGGAATAAAGGTGTTTTTATTAAAAAGTTGGATTTTTTTATTAATTATGAATTTAGCTTTTTATATATTGATGTTATTGGGAATCAATATTTTGCTAGGAAAATATATTTTTCTTCTTCCATTCATTATATTTGTTCTTTTTAATCCAATGCCGGAAATTATTTATATTTCAGACTATGATGAAAGAGATATGTTTTTTTATAATTTTAGTTTTATTAAAAGAAATTTCTTTCAGTGGTATTCAATAAATGCCGTATTTCTATTAGGGCTGGTGATATTGTTTTTCATAGGAAGTATAATTCCGTATGTTTCAAACATATTAATATTGGTATATACGTCATTTGTAATGATATTCAGAGGGCATGTAGAGCTTTCTTTGCCTAATGGCTTGATAAGAGCTTTCAGCCGGTTTTGTATTTCTCCCATTGGTAATTCTCCATCAATAAGAAACACACCACACGGTCTTCTTACAAACCAAGGTCCTATCTCAACTTCATCATAATTGTGACGAGTAAGGGCTATTGCTATGCTATGTGCAAGCCAGCTTTTTCCTGCCCCATCTCGCGCATAAATCATGGTTAATGATTGTTGACGCAATATTGGATGAAGCATTATTTTAGGTTGTTTGATTTTCTTGGTTAAAAAATTAGCTGAAGAACGATTTGAAAACAGTGCCGAGGTGCTTGCTGCATACAATAAGGTCAAGTCTGAAAAACCTTCGTTTACCTCAGCTTATCTCCCGGATTCCGACCTGGCAATTATGCGACAATCGTGGGAAAAAGATTCGCCTTATCTATTCTTTGACGGCGGCAGCGACGAGTCCTGGCATGCTCACCCGGACTTTGGCACCTTTAATATCTGGGCTTATGGCAAACCCATTATTACAGATTGCGGCAGGTCAGGTCCTTATGAAGCAGATATCTCCAA
>JAIVYW010000353.1:0-2188 GCA_048635215.1 Candidatus Atribacteria bacterium | reverse complement strand
ATAGCTTATAACGATACCGGGTTCTTTCCTTACGGTCACAACGGTTTCCGATTCGGAAGAAAGGGTTCCCGAGAGAAATTCCCTGATCTTCGCCGCATGATCTCCGCTTCCTTCAGGTTCTTTTCCCGTTTCTGCAACGCTATCCAGCATTGCCTTGAGTTCGTCCAGCCATGTGTAGAAAAGGTCAAAATCAGAGAGGCTGAAATCCAGTTTTCCCGTTTTGATCTGACTGAATACATCTTCAAGCGCATGGGACACTTCCGATATGGAAATGAAGTTCATGGCGGAAGCCATTCCCTTCAGGGTATGTGTATTACGGAAGATCAATTCTATATTCTCATTTCTTTCATTTCCGTTTTCGATCTCCAGCAAAGCATTGTTCATGCTCTCCATGTAGTCAAAGGATTCACTAAGGAACATCTCCAGGTATTTATTGTCTTCCATTACTTTCTCATAAATTTTTCAATGATATCAGGCATTCCGCTAAGATCGGCTTCATAATCGGCATATCCCTCTTGGATAACTGCACCCGGCATGCCCCAGATGAACGCGGAGGCTCGAGATTGGGCAGCCACCATTCCTCCGAAATCCTTGATAACTTTGCAGCCCAGCGTGCCGTCACGGCCCATACCGGTAAGAACGATCCCGAGGGTGTTCTTTTTGAAAAGTTGGGCGGCGGAATCAAAAAGGTAATCCGCGGCGGGCCTAACTCCCCACAAAGGCGGTTCTTTGGTCAGGCTTGAAAAAAGGCGCTTGTCCTTGACATCTATCTTAAAATGATTATTCCCTTTTCCCAGGTAGATCTTATTCGGAAGCAGTGGTTCTTCGGCTTCAACTTCTTTTACCTCGATCTCCGATATTCTGTTCAACCGTTCAGAGAAACTCTTCGTAAAGGTCTGCGGCATATGCTGAACAAGAAAAATATACGCGCCCAATTCTGATGGAATAGAGGGAACTAATTTTTCCAGAGCTTTAGGGCCGCCCGTAGAAGCCGCGATAACAATGCATTTACCCATTATTCCCGCTTTAGATGCCTCCACCTTTCGAATATGCTCTCTGTTAAGTCGTTGGATTTTCTCAATAGGTATCAATGCGATCTCTTGAAGTTTTGAAACGATCTTATGCTTGATGCTTCTCAGATTAGGAGATATCACTCCGGACGGCTTCTGGATCACATCGACCGCGCCGCATTTCAATGCGTTCAAAGTAGGCATCGCGTCAACTGCGCCAAATGCGCTGAGTATCACGATCTTGGTGGGATTGTCCTTCATAATGGCACGAACAGATTCGATGCCGTCCATCACAGGCATTTCAATATCCATGGTGACAATGTCGGGTGACAATGTCTTCACCATTTCAACCGCTTCAGCACCATTTTTCGCCAGGCCGATAACCTCGAATCCATCGATATCCGAGACGATATCCTTGATGATATTTCTCATTAAGGCTGAATCATCGACTATTAATACTTTCGTCATACTACTAAGACCGGTTTATTGATACTGACAACCTTCACCTTGCCGGATTTCAATTCCAATTCAATTGTCCGGCCGTAATCCTCGCCGGTGATCTCCGCTTTTAAAGGTATCCGCTGTTTTACCAGCTCTTCTTTGACGGCAATTACATTGCGTTTTCCGATATCCATGGAATCCCGTTCCGATTCAAAAGAGAACATCTTCGCTCCGCCAAAGATCTTTGCTTCAAAGTTTATTATGTCGCCGCCGGCCGATATAAGGCTTGAGATCATTGTCCTTATTGCGGTGTCGGCATACTTCCCTTCCTTAACCAGAGCGCTGCTCTTGGCAATAGAAGAAGAAGGCAGCATAACAATCCCGGCACGTATCTTTTCTGATCTTGTCAATACTCTTCCAGGTAATAAGGTTAATTTATCCCTCACCACACGTACTCAAACCCTCAACATCCACTGTGGCACTTCTAATTTTGATATCAAAGTCTACCCTATATGTTCCGTAAGTATTCTTGATTTTATATGGTAGTCCCCTTATTTGCATAGCTGCACCCTAACCAGGATGAGGAGCGCGCAGTTTGCGTCTGTCTCAATCCGTTTGATGTCATAGCGGTCGCGCTTGTACGGCATTTATTTATTGGCGCGCTCCTTCATCCTGGGCGATGTCCCCGAGGTACGAGGGGACATCAAGTGATTATATAGTTTCCTGATATCTACTGA
>JAIVYW010000352.1:0-2197 GCA_048635215.1 Candidatus Atribacteria bacterium | reverse complement strand
TTATCCGGGAAAAGTATTTACAAAATAGACCCTATTGCCCTGAGAAAAATTATGGGAATGGTGTTTCAACGCCCGAACCCCTTTCCCACGATGAACATATATGACAATGTTATCGCGGGCTACAAGCTTAACGGCATTAAAGTAAAAAGATTAGAGATCGATGCTATTGTGGAAGGGTCATTGAGAAAAGCGGGATTATGGGATGAGGTTAAGGATATGCTTTTTAAGAAGGGGACTTTCCTGTCCGGCGGTCAGCAGCAGCGGCTTTGTATTGCAAGGGCGCTTGCGATGGAACCCGCTGTGATCCTCATGGATGAACCTACTTCGGCATTGGATCCGGTGGCAACAGCAAGGATCGAGGAGCTCCTTGAAGAATTAAAGGGGCATGTGACTATTGTTTTAGTTACGCACAATATAGGTCAGGCCGGCCGGATCTCCGACAGAATAGCCTTTTTATATCTCGGTGAGCTGATCGAATTCGGAGAAACGGAAAAAGTGTTCACATCACCGCAACACGATATGACCGAAAAATTTCTCACAGGTAGAATAGGTTAGGAGGCAGTAATGATACAAAAAGAAATTCAGGAATTGAAAAATATCTTGTCTGTGGAAGCATTAACGGCGAGAGAAATGATTGAAAGATCAATGGAAGGGACAGTAAATAGCGAGCTCCCCACACTTCAAGTGGTGTTGAATGTTCTTGAGCCGCAATTGAATTCACTAGACAAGGAGCTTGAACAGAAGTGTATCTTTACAATGGCGCGGTATTCGCCTGAAGCAAGCGACCTCAGAACCGTGGTTTCCGTGCTGAAGGCAAATATTGATCTGGAACGGGTGGGAGATCTCAGTGTGAATATCTGCCATAGCGCAATTCATGTCATAACTCTTTTCGGAGAAGTTCCGGCCATGAAAATAATTCCCTCAATGAGCGAATGTGTTCTGGAGATGCTGAATAATGCGGTGAGTTCCTTTATGGACCGTGATCCTCGAAAAGCCCATAGCGTCCTGAAAACAGATAAGGTCGTTAATGAAATGAGAAAAAAGGGGATCAAAAAACTCCTTATTCTTATGAGAAACGAGCCCGAGAATGTTGACGCCTATCTCAAACTCAACAATATTGTAAATTACCTGGAAAGGATAGGGGATATCGCTACAAATATTGCGGAGGAGGCAATATATATAGCCGAAGGCCGAGATGTGAAACATGAAAAGGATGGGTAGGAATAATATTTTCCGGCTCCACGGTTATTTGTAAACAAACCATTTTCCGAAAAGCGGTGTTTTTACATCGATCGCTTTCTGCGGGCACATCTCCTGACAGCAATAGCATCTGATGCATTTGCCGTAATCATATACCGGCGGCTTATCCTTTCCTTTCTTATAAGAGAGCGCTTTGGGTTCAACCGGGCATGCCTCTATGCATATGCCGCATTTCACGCATTTCTGTGCCTCGATATAAGGCTTTCTCAATATCAACGATTTTAGAATATTTAATTTCGAGAAGCTCTCGTCTTTCACCGGCCGCCTAATTACATTAAAATCTTTCTTGATGAACTCTTTCGGATCATCGCCCAGTATTTCAAGGTCATCCATGAAGCCAAGTCCTTCGCTCTGCCCGAAGACATTTGTCGGTACATATTCCGGGTCAAGATCAATGAGTTTACAAAATAAACTGTCTACCGCCACAGGATCCTTCGATGCTATGATAACGCCCATATGCCGGGGGTCTCCTGCTCCGGGGCCATTACCTTCCATTGCTATAACACCATCCATTATGTGAAGCGCTGGGTTTAAAAGAAGATTTAAGTCGATGAGCATTCGCGAAAAAGATAATGAGTCGGGGTATTTTGCGTGAAAGCCGGCCTTATTGAGGCCATAAACCAGCCCAAGTGAATTTTTTACTGCGCCTGTTATTTTTGTCAGCTGATGTGTTTTCATCTTGCATATATTGATCACTGAATCAGCTTCCAAAGCGGCATAAGCGATCTCAAAATTCTTACAGATCCGCCCCTCGGGAAAACTCACGGTTTTACCGGAGTTGAATTCTCCCATCTTCAATCCGTACTTTTCTCCGATATCAAATATTCCCGCTTTCTGAGCAACTTTTTTCGGCGATCCGAATCCTGGGGAATCTCCGTAAAAAAGTTCCTTACTGTCATCTGCGAATACCTTGATCACCGCTTCGAAAACAGCGGGA
>JAIVYW010000351.1:0-2137 GCA_048635215.1 Candidatus Atribacteria bacterium | reverse complement strand
GCGCGGCGTGAAGGAAAAGCCCTTTTTTAATCTTCTTGCTTCACCGCCGGAGATCTTGATATTCCTGATCTCCATGTCAGATGAAATGAATACCTCTTCCCCGACATGAGGGATCACTTGTGAAAGTTCCACTCTGCGGTCCATTTTTAATTGAGTGACAAATACTTCAAGAGCCATTGTGAGCTTTTCGAGTAATGCTGAATCGTTATTTCTGATCTCATCCACATAAAAACCGGTCATTGAGAAGTAATAAGAATGATCGTACTTCCCGAAGATATCAAGGCCGGCAAGAGTGAATTCGCTCTTTATCCTCATATCGCTGCCGGAAACACAAATCGCAGTCTTTTGGCCGTCTGCCAATCCCGACATTCCTATGTGCATGACGGGAATTCTTGATCTCATTGCTGCGGGAAGATCATAATAGATGATCCCATCAGCGTTCTTGGGAGATGCCTTGCTGATATGTGCCGGCAGAGGTTCGCAGCCCAGATATTTCAATGTTCTGGAAACCGTTCCGATATCCGCAGAGGGATATCTATAGACAATAACGACCTCGGGTTTGGCTTTGAGAACAATGATGTCCCTGTTCGCGCCGTCATCGCCTGAAACTTCGTCCCCGGTATCCAGAAGTACCTGAAGATTATATGTACCCGGAGCAAGAGGGCGCAATTTCAGATCAACCATATTCATGCCCTTAATAATATCCCAGCTGCCCGTCGCGATCTCCGCGCCGTCCAGATAGGATCTGTATGTAACCTTTTTATCTTCTTTTGAAAAGATGCTTATGATGACCGGAGCCATCGCATCATATATCATGCTTCCCGGCGAAAGCGAAAACACTGTAATAGAGTTTTTCATCACAGCGGAATTTTTCTCAGATATCAATTTCACAGGGAAATTCCCATCATAAAGCACTTGATCGGTAAAATTGAAATCGGAATTGTATGAGACCTTTTTCCCGGATAACCCCGAATACAGACATAGGGTTATCAGGTCGGAATTGATCGGCGAACTTCCCCGCATTGTACCTTTGAATGCCTGGATCTGCCCGCCTTCTATGACCTTGGATGACCTCATCCGGTCCTTGTATCTGCTCATTGAATATGAATTATCGATGATCTCCAGCGTTTCTCCGGAGAAGGATCTGCTGATAATATAGAAATTGAAGAAAAGCATGGCAAGGATGATGAACGGGATCAAGGCGGGCAAACTCCGGATGTTTTTCCTGTATGATATGAGGTAATATGTGATTACAAGCAGGAGGAATATTAGAAACATTACTCTTTCAGTTTAAGCACGCTTTTTAATATGATGGCTGCATTTAATGCGAAATCCTGAAGTAAAACCTCGTCATCTCTGGAGAACTTGTATCTCTCTACTGATTCCAGGTTGAGAACACCGATCACCTTATCATCGATAATAAGCGGGGCTGCCATTTCCGAGTTCATCTTCGAATCCGCTTCAGAAATGTATCTCTTGTCATCCCTGACATTATTGATCCGAATTACTCTTTTCTCTTTTGCCGCCAAGCCGGTAACTCCAGTTCCAAACGGTATTTTGGTCACCTTCACAAATTTTTCACTTGTTCCGTGCGCGGAAAAAATATCGAGACTGTCCTCCTTCTCATTGACCAGAAGGATCGCCGCGGATTCCGCGTTAAATATCTCGATGAGTTTCTTGACGATAAGGTCGATAACTCTTTTGGGTTCTAGATTAAGCAGAAGAAGACGGTCTATCCGGCGGAGATCTTCCAGTTCTTTTAACCTTTTCTTTTCCTTCTGATGCATCAAAGCGTTCTGAAGTATGAGCTTATAGAATGGTATCATGATCTCGTAAAGTCGAAGGTCATGCTCATCAAAATCCTGTCCGTCAAATCTGTCCGCGACGAAAAGATAGGCTATAACATCATTTTGAAGCATTATGGGTTCGAATATACCGGAAAAGATATTGAAATCTGAAAACAATTTATTGAATACGGGATAATCCTTGATATTCTCCGGTGAAATGAGAAATCTCTTATTCTTCTGGAAAAGTTTTTTTATGCCTGCATTTCTTTCGGTAAAATGGGTAAATTCATTCTTGTCAATACCGAAAGTATATAGAGGCAGAAAGAGCTCTTTCTTATCATCAAAATGAT
>JAIVYW010000350.1:0-2218 GCA_048635215.1 Candidatus Atribacteria bacterium | reverse complement strand
GTTCATTTCTTAATTGTTCACTGTATTTTGTCATCCTGAGTATCGCGAAGGATCCATCTCCTCTGTCATTCCTGTTTTACCTATCAACCTATCACCTTATCATCCTATCACCCATTTTATCACTTGGAACCTTGAACTTTTGAACATTTCAACTTTTGAACCATCTTCTCCGCGTCCCACGGAAACGCCTTGAAAACATAACGGAAAAGTAATATAATGTTAAAATATTATACTTAATACACACATAGGAGCATCGAGATGAAAAAACTTAAAAAGGAAGGCGGAAAGAGGAAGCCTCTATTTGTCAAATTACAAGAGATCTGGAATGATCCCGCGTCAAGAAAAAAAGCTGATAATTATTTCTTTTTCGGCCTGATAGTCGTGCTTGTGATAATCGGCGCATTTCAGACGGTATCCCTTCGAGATAAGCAAAGCGTTATCAAGTTAAAAGAAGCTGTAAATGTACTTTCCGAGATCACCAAGGAAGAGCAGCCCAATAACACAGAATCGATCTACGATACATTGGAATACAAGAATATTGCTGCCTTAAAGAAACTTGAGGTCGTGATAGACAAACAGAAATTTACCAAAGGGGCAAGAGATGCAAAGTTCTTCAAGGGCGTTGTCCTCTCCAAGCTCAAAAGATACGAAGAAGCCGCCAAGGTATTTGAAACATATTACGATAAGCATTCCCGCTCGCCTTATGCCCCGTTGGCGTTGATGAATTGGGGCATATCATATGAGCTGTCCCAGGATTTCGCGAAGTCCGCTGAGATCTATAAAAAGGGACTGAAGGCATTTCATGGAAGCATATATGAGCCCTATTTCGCCTATTACTGCTCGCTTTCATTGGAAGCGCAGGGAAAGGTGGATGAAGCTGCCGAGGTTCTTGAAGGATACAAGGACTTTGATGGAGAAGCGATGATCGCATCCGACATTCAGATCAAGGCGAGGTACTTCCTTTCCAGATAAGATGAATAAACTGCTTTTGTGGTGGCATTTTCACCAACCTCTTTATAAGGATAACGGCACCGGTAAATATCAATTACCCTGGGTATTTCTACATCTTATAAAGGATTATCATTATTTCCTTGAACTGGCGTTGGAATTTTCCGGCGTGAAGCAGAATTTCAATTATTCACCTGTCCTTCTGGAGCAGATCGCCGATTATACGGAGAATCCTGAACAGGTCGATGATCCGTGGATACATGCTTTTTTGAGCGATCCGGCTTCCATTGACGACGAGACCCTGGAATTTATCCTGAAGCATTTCTTTTCCGTTAATTTCGAAAGGGCGATCATGGATAGCCATCTCTATTATTCACTTTATAAAAAGCGTGACAGCAAAGAGGAATATTCCCCCGATGATATCATGGCACTTCAGACATTGTTCTTTTACTATTGGCTGTCACCCATTGCCAAAGAGAAGAATGAGGAGCTCAAAAATATACGCAGCAGGGAAGTGATAACATTTTCTGACAAGGAGCTTGTATGGTCGACCGCCAAGGCGATCGCCGGTGAATTCTTCAGTTTATTGTCCAAGGCTCAGTCGGCGGATCATCTGGAGATCACCGCATCTCCGTTCTACCATCCCATACTTCCGCTTCTTATGGACACAAATTGTGTGAAGGATATGAATATCCCCATGCCGTCCCTCCGTTTCTCATATCCGGATGACGCGAAATTCCAGATAACATCCGCATTGGAGTATATGAGCAAGCTTGATCTAAATGTCAACGGCATGTGGCCTTCCGAGGGCTCCATTGATTCCGCGTCCGTCTCTCTCATGGGAGAATGCGGGGTCAAATACGCGGGGTCTGATGAAAGGGTACTATTTAAAAGCCTGAACGGTTCAAAGAGGGATTTCACGCTGTACAAGTATGATGGTGTAAAGCTCTTCTTCCGTGACAGAAGGATCTCGGATGATATCGCTTTCAAGTATTCCGCTATGGATAAATCCGACAGCATATCACATTTTCATAATCATCTCGGTCATAGTTCTATTCCGCTGATCGTTATCATGGATGGCGAGAACGCATGGGAATATTTTCCGGAGAACGGCCTGCCGTTTCTCAGAAATTTATTTACCTCAATCACGGACAAGCAGGTCGAGACCTATACGCTGGAACATGCGGCTGAGGAATTCGACTGCGGCGAGCTTGATAAGGTAGCTCCCGGAAGCTGGATAGATGTGGGATTCCCTCTGTGGATAGGCAGT
>JAIVYW010000349.1:0-2220 GCA_048635215.1 Candidatus Atribacteria bacterium | reverse complement strand
AAAGGCAGCAAAAACTGAAGTGAAACATGCTAGTTATGTAGTAGAAGAATGTAGAAGAATATTCAAGAATGATTTAGAGAAATGAAACCAAAAATCGAGCAAGGATGCACCCGAATTCATTGGGATGTGACGGGATTGAGGCCTAAATGATGTTAATTCAATTTTTATCCAATGAGAATAAGAGGTGTAACCCAAATGGGCAAGAAAAGCATAGTTTTTATATACCCACCCACTATGTAATCATGGAAAACCTATGTCAACTTTAGTAAATAGAATAGATGTAAATCTTTTGAATGTGCCACAAAAAGACCCGATACACAATCAACTAGTTAAATTCATAGACGAAGAAAATAATAAAAGTGAATATAATTTTGAAGATGACCTAATAGTTATAAATTTGAGGCAAGTGCGTAATATTGAAAAGAGAACAAAGGTTCACTCAAGTATTGTAATCGAGTTTTTATTTTTTCATGAAATCGGTCATAAAAATGATCCTTATTGGCAAATGGTTCACGGCAGTAATAGATTGTATAAAACTCTGGATAAAGAAATTTTAGAGCTATCCTTGTCACGATATAAAAAAATTGAAGGATTCGCCGATAATTATGCGAAAGATCATAAGCCGAGTTACATCAAGAAAAAAGAATGGGAAATTTTATATAACGAATCTATTGAAAAAATAAATCAAAATTGTAAGACAAATAGGATAGAATTAGAACGATCGATTAAATTTGAGAATCTACCTAACTTGTGTATCCCTATAAAAGTTGAATTCTCTGAGAAAGATATAGATGAAATAAAGAAAAAATATAATATAACAATAAAAGAAAATGATATACCTGAAATTAAAATTTTAAAAATATAGAAACCTCGTATACCCGTAAATGGATGCCCCACAGTTCGGAGGCTGTCTCACAATTCAAAATCTCAACAAAAAGAATAGAAGCACAAAAGCAATTCCAATTAATATCCTGTGCTTTTTGTTCATCTATCTTTGCTAAAATATCATGCTTTTCCTCCTCTCTATTAGACAGAAGTCCGTCTATGCGGCCACTAAGATAAAGAGTAATCCAATCTTTTGAATCTTCCTTCTCCTCTATTAAAAGCCTGTTTCGTGATTCAAGTATATCTTCTTTATGAGGGAAATATATAGCATTAGTCTCTATGTATCCACTAATAGAGTATGCAGGCTCACAGGGTAAGAGTGCAAAAGAGAAAACCAGCATTATCAATATAATTCTCAATGGCTGTAACGGTGTTGCCCCCAATTTCAGTGGTTGTGACAACACCTGTTTTGATCCCCTGTTTCATCCTGAAATCTTTTATGGTATTGGCCCATGTAGTAAACTCACTAATATCGGGAGTGATGATGATATATTCATACTCATCAACTTCAGCGTTACTGTGCTGTGAAGAATAATCAATTTTTGGGAGGGATTGGGCATTGATCATGGATGAATGTAAAAGCGAGTTGAATGTCAGCTGTTCCGGCATGCGTGTTTCCTGTTGCCCGAAAGGGGATTTCGAGCATATCAGGAACGGCTGCGGAGGGACGGACGACTACATCGAGGTCTATATCAGGGATATTGGGGGGGAAGGTATTCCAGGGATCCCCTGGACCGATTACTGGATGAATGCCTGCGAGGCGGAGTATGAGCTGTGCATCTGTGTGCAGCACTTTGTCGCCGACGAGCTGACCGACTCAGAGGGTAGAACGACGTTTTCGGGAAGGATAGCAGCCGGCGGCTGCATCCCCGAAGGCGGCATCTTCATCTCTTTGGCCACATCCCTCATTGTGACTGGGTATACTTCCATAAGGAACCTGATGATCCTTGCCTCAATGCTCTCACTCTTCAGCTCTATCATGCTATCTTCCTATTGATCTACACTCACCACTATATTACTCTGCAATCATTTAAGTACACACCTCACAATACCCTGTCCATGGGAATGTCCAAGAAAGATATCACTAGAAGGAACAAAGGCAAAAGGGATAAGTTGGAAGAGCTGGAACAACTGGCTGCCTCTGGCAACAAGGATGCAAAGAAAAAGCTTGCCAAGGCCAAAAGAAAGAAATGATACCCTTTATTATCGTCGTCTGAACTTACCTTAGTTAGGGAACTTCTTAGTGCATACTGGCCATCCATTACCTCTCTTCATTATAATGGCAAATATTTTAAATACCTTCCAGAGGTTGACCAGCTGATGAGCAAGAAATGG
>JAIVYW010000348.1:0-2227 GCA_048635215.1 Candidatus Atribacteria bacterium | reverse complement strand
GTTCTTCCAAACATACACCGAGATTATTATGAGCCGCCCAATTATCGGGATCTTCTGCGATCTGTTGTCTGAAACGGAATTCCGCTTCTTTCAGAATGCCTTTTCCCATCATCTTCATGGCATAGGTATTTTCCTGCTTCACTATATTTCCGGCACATGAGAAGAAGAGGGATGACAGTATCAGAATGAGAATCGCGATTATCTTATTCTTCATATAAAATACAAAATGCCACCGCAAATTCATTTTCATGTGAGATGGAGATGCTCAATTTTTTCCCCGAAAGCTTCTCTTTGAGCTCGGGGGTCTCGGCGATCACTTCCGGGCCTTTGTCGCGGTCCGTTATGACGGAGATCTGATCATATTCAAATTCGATCCCCAGCGGTGACAGGCATTTATAGATCGCCTCCTTCGCCGCAAAGCGGCCGGCGGTGATCGTGGCAGTCTCCCTGTGTGAGCGTATATATTCGATCTCCGCGGGAGTGAACATTCGCTTCAGCCGGGATGGGTCGCTAAAGGCCTTTTTAATCCTTTTGACCGAAACTATATCTACACCGGGGATCACTTTCACATGCGTCCTGTATATAAGGGGAACTTCTTGCAAAGCTCCTCAACATCATTTTTAACGGCTTCAAGATTCTCGGGATTCTTTCTGTCCTCAAGCACCCTGAATATCAGGGAAGCGATCTCTTTCATCTCTTCTGGTCCCATTCCTCTTGTGGTTACCGCTGGTGTTCCCAATCTGATCCCCGACGCAATAAAGGGCTTGCGCGGATCAAAAGGTATCGTATTCTTATTTACCGTGATGGCGGCTTTTTCAAGGGCTTTCTCGCCTCTCTTTCCCGAAAGGTCGATCGGAGTGAGGTCCACAAGCATCAGATGCGTATCAGTGCCGCCCGCCACGATCCTAAGGCCTTTTTCTTCCAGAGAACCTGCGAGAGCATCGGCATTCTCAAGTACCTTCTTCTGATATTCCTTGAAAGACGGGTCCAATGCTTCTTTGAAGGCCACGGCCTTAGCTGCGATAACATGCATCAACGGGCCGCCCTGTATCCCGGGGAATACAATGCGGTCAAGCTCTTTCTGATGTTCTTCTTTGCACATGACCATTCCGCCTCTGGGCCCACGCAGCGTTTTATGTGTGGTAGTGGTAACTATATCGGCATAAGGGATCGGGGACTGGTGAAGCCCCGTTGCGACCAGGCCGGCGATGTGAGCGATATCCGCAACGAGATAAGCACCGACCTCATCGGCTATTTCACGGAACTTCTTAAAATCCAGCGTCCTCGGATAAGCAGAAGCGCCGGTCATGATCAGCTTGGGCTTTGACTCTTTCGCGATCCTCAATACCTCATCGTAATCTATGGTTTCGGTGTCTTTGGAAACACCGTAAGGAATAACATTGTAATATTTACCGGAGAAACTCAAAGGATGGCCGTGGGTAAGGTGTCCACCGTGTGAAAGGTCGAGACCCATGATCGTATCACCCGGTTCGATAAGGGTAA
This sequence comes from Candidatus Atribacteria bacterium, assembly GCA_048635215.1. Lineage (GTDB taxonomy): Bacteria > AUK180 > AUK180 > AUK180 > AUK180 > JAGLWT01. The sequence goes on along the minus strand of JAIVYW010000348.1, from coordinate 724 downwards.
AATACGCCGCCATATTCGCCTGAGAGCCGGAATGCGGCTGAACATTGACATGATCCGCGCCAAAAAGCTCTTTGGCCCTCTCAATGGCAAGATTCTCGGCAACATCGACGAATTCACAACCGCCGTAATATCTTTTCCCGGGATATCCCTCTGCATATTTATTTGTCATAATAGAGCCGAGGGCCTGTAAAACCGCCTCGGAAACAAAATTCTCAGAAGCAATGAGTTCCAGATTGAACGCCAGACGCTTCGTCTCAGCATATACCGCCTCATAGATCTGAGGGTCTGTTTTCTTGAGCTCTTCGTTCATAAGGACCTCCGTTTCGTAATAATTGTTTATTATAACATTATTTAATGTATTTTCAAGAAAAACAAGCGGAAATTCCGTGTGGAATAAAGTCTCCCCCGTGTCATCCTATTTAGTAAACAAATCTATCAATTTCTGAAGCAGATCACCGTATGCAATGATGAGAGCGGCGAATACTACAGAGACCATGGACATCAATTTGATCAGGATATTAAGAGAAGGCCCTGATGTATCCTTGAACGGGTCTCCCACCGTATCGCCGATGACGACGGCAGTATGCCTTGGATTCTTGCTTCCGTCCTTAAGCTTCTTGCCGCCGAGATTGCCTTCTTCGATGTATTTCTTGGCATTGTCCCAAGCACCGCCGGAGTTGTTCAGAAATACTGCGGTAACAAACCCCGTAGAAAGTCCTCCCAC
>JAIVYW010000347.1:0-2237 GCA_048635215.1 Candidatus Atribacteria bacterium | reverse complement strand
ATTTCCAGGATCTGATTAGGGTCAAGGCCCGCCGTGGGCTCATCCAGAACAAGAAATCTGGGGTCAGAGATCAATGCCTGGGCAATTCCAACTCTCTGATGAAAGCCCTTGGACAATTCCCAGATGAAACGATTGAATACAGACTCCAATCCGGCGGCGGCGATAACATAATCCAGGCGCTGCTTTCTTTGCTCCACTTCTCTGATGTCCATTATAAAACTGAGAAATTCCTTAACCGTCATATCCTCGTACATAGGAGAATTTTCGGGAAGATATCCCAGAAGCGCTTTTGACTTTAGGGGGTTTAACGCTACATCTATTCCATCAACAAAGATCGAGCCCGCATCGGGTTGAAAATATCCGGTGATCATCCTCATTGTCGTTGTCTTACCGGCGCCGTTCGGTCCCAGAAAGCCGACGATCTCGCCCTGCTTGACTTCAAAGGAGACATTGTTCACCGCCGTTAATTGGCCGAAGCGTTTTGTGACATTTCGTACACTAATCATTACTACCTCCGAAAACTAATTTTTATTATATAGTTTTACTCCTGAATTTTCAATTTTGCCCAACGGATAATGCTCCGAATTCTTGTAAATGTTCTGCTATTGTAGTATAATTGAAAATGGACACGGGAGTAGATAATGTAGCTTATTCCGACTTCGAAATTCTGATCGATGAGAAGAAATTCAAGATCATTCATGAACTTTTTTCCTCGCTGCAGGATGAGGATATCGCTGAGATCCTGGAAAATATATCAGAAAGTCATGCCGCTGTAACATTTCGGCTTATTCCAAAGGACCGGGCAATTGTCGTTTTTGAAAACCTCGACCCGGACCGTCAGCTTGACATCCTGAACGAACTCTCCGATGTACACATTTCCGAACTCATCGAGGATATGGATTCCGATGAGCGTATCGAACTTTTTGAGGAAGCTCCCGCGGGCATCGTAAATAAGCTGTTCTCTATGCTGTCAGCCGAAGAGAGAAAGATAACATACAAGATACTGGGATATCCGGAAGATTCCGTAGGAAGGTCCATAAACACTAAATTCCTCGCATTGGAAATGAATACCAGCGCAAAGGAAGCAATTGACCTTATTCGGGAAAAGGGAAAGGACCTTGAAACCGTATTTTATATCTATGTTCTGGATAAAGAGAGAAAGATGGTGGGCGTGGCCTCATTGAAAGACATTGTTATTTCTGATTCTTCCCGAACACTGCACGAGATCGCCGATACGAATGTGATCATGGTAAATCCCTATATGGACCAGGAAGAGGTTATTGAGATATTCGAAAAATACGATCTTCTGGCCCTTCCCGTTGTGGACAGGGAGAATCGTGTTATCGGGATTATTACCTTTGATGACCTCACAGATATTATCGAAGAGGAGAAGGAAGAGGACTTCGAGGTTATGGCCGCTATGGCGCCATCTGATGAAAGTTATATGGACGCATCCGTCTGGCGCCTTATTAAAAAGAGGGTCGTATGGCTGCTGATATTCCTTTTGATAGAAACCATTTCGGGATTGGTGATGCAGCATTATGATCTTCTGTTAAGACAATTCATCATCCTCTCCTACTTCATACCTATGCTCCTTAATGCGGGCGGGACAGCGGGTTCGCAGACATCCACGCTCATCATCAGGGGTATGGCCATGGGAGAGATACATTTCAGCGATACCTGGAAGATCATCGTGAAGGAAACATTGTCAGCCCTTATTATCAGCCTGATCCTGAGCTCCGTTGTGGTTTTAAGGTTCCTGCTTTTAAATACAGGCGGGCCGTATCTTTTCAAATTCATTCTCGTCGTATCGCTCACATTGGTATTTGTGATATGGTTAGCCGGAATGATAGCAGCAATATTTCCGATAGTCTGGAAGAAAATGGGTTGGGACCCCGCGGTGATCTCAGGGCCTCTGGTAACGACATCTATCGATGTTTTGGGCTTATTGGTATACTTTGCGATCGCAACGACAATTTTAGGAGTAAAATAGTGGATCTACGGGAAATAAAAGAAGCATACAGCGAATTTAACAAGAAGCTTGCCAATATCAAAATAAAGATCAAATATGATGAGCTGACCATTCAGTTAAAGGCATTTGAAAAGGAATTCAATGCGGATGGATTCTGGGATGATCCGGACAAGGCACAGAAGAAATTCAAAAGGATCAACAGCAGGAAAGCCCTGGTGGAGGAATATAACCGCCTTTTTTTGAATATCGAGTCCGGCCTGGAGAT
>JAIVYW010000346.1:0-2250 GCA_048635215.1 Candidatus Atribacteria bacterium | reverse complement strand
AGTCCTCATTCGATTCCCTTTGAACAGAGAAACCAAGAAGCGGAGCCACCAACAGAGACGTGCCAATCGGTAGAAGAACCATCAATTGATAAACGCTTCGCAGCAATAACTATTAGCAACGGTACACGAGATCTACTTCAAAGTATCGCACATGGGCGAACAATGGACATCGTCATCAAAGAGCTATATGAAGCATATCTTAATAAGAAAACTTCGACGTGGAGACCACGTCATGACTAGCTACCTGGGAATCGATCCAGGATTAGATGGAGGATTTGCTGTTATTACCGATAACCACGTTTCCTTAAAGCTAGTCATGCCAACCATCTCTAAAAAGTTGCCGGGGAATAAAACTAAAAGGTACATAAAAAGAAGCTCTGTCCTGGACTTTCTCAATGCATTACCAGTTGCTACATTCATTGCTATCGAAGAGCAGATACCAGTTAGAAATCAAAGCGTTACGTCCGTATTCACTACCGCTAAAAACTACGGTATTCTGCTCATGGCGATTTCCGCTTCCGTATTCCAAGATCCACCCCTTGAAGTTCCCTCTTCTCTATGGCATGCCCATTTCGGCATTATATCCGAGCCAAAAGCGGGTAAAAGCACAAAGGCACAAGCATTTGAAATTGCCTCTTCCATTTTCCCTAATACGGACTTCCGAAAGTCAAATCGCGCTCGAACGCCTCACGACGGCGTCGTGGATGCCACGCTACTTGCACTTTATCACCAGTCCCGCCATAGGATCTTCCAACCACAAGAAGAAGAAGAGAAAGTTATGGTGGAAAAATGAAATACCTGTCAGAACTACAGAAGGAAAAAGAAAAATGAGTGAAAAAGTAAAAGAACCGGATGCGCCATATAGAACATTATCCATCGATACAATAAACGAGTTTAGAAAGCGATTAATGCTGGATCGTTTTGAACTGCAACTCCTTATGCATTATATACGGATACCTCTAGAAACACTTAAAAGACGTTATTCTCATGCTATATCGGACATGGGACGATTACTTATAAAAACTGCTATCAAATATAAAGAAGAAGGGCTGATGAATGACAACTGAAAAAGTAAAGGAAGTACAGGAATATTTGGAAACGAAAGGGATAGTTGTGGCGGAAACAACAATCATCGATGCAGCAATTCGCATCGCAACAAGATGGGGCGGCAACGCAGTATTCATATGTGAGTTTAGGAAAAAAAATGAATGAAGAGGAGGAAGAAACACGAGCGCTTATATATGTTCTTATAGATTTGAATACAAAAGCAATAGTTTCGGCGGTTGTAGATGTTTTGGAAGAGGAAAAATGAAAGAAGAAAAGAAAAAGACACTGATTGTGTTTAAATTGGGCAAAGATGAAACCCTTAGATGCGATTCATGTTTTAAGTATTTGCATGACCAAAAAGTACATTTGTGTATTTTTAATGTTGATGGTGCGGGGTATAATCAAGTAATATGTGATGCTTGTTGGAAAGAAGATCAAAAGGAGATAGATGAATAATGGGCGCACGCTATCTGAAAGCGGAAGAAACGGTAATTCGGGCGCATTACCCAACCTCAAGAAGATGGAAAATATTAGCGTTAATCCCGGACAGAACATGGGTGGAAATCGGTGCGAAAGCGCGAAAGATGGGGATACATCGCAATAAGGAAGCAAAAGGCGATTCAATACGTGAAGGGCGTATGCTGCTCAAAAGCGCATACAGCTTTACAGAGAATGCCCTTTTTGATAGGATATACCCAACTGCCACCCATGCGGAACTACTTGATGCGTTTCCAAATAGAACTCTCAAGTCTATTTTTTCCCATGCGCGAAGGCGAGGATTACACCGCACAAAAGATGCGAAGGCTGAACAGATAAAGATCGGACGTCAAGAGGCGGAAAAAAAGAAATGAACGTTAAAATATTAGAGATTAGAGAAGAGAAAGCGGATGTACTTCTTTTTATCCGCTGCTGCAAACCACATCAAAAAGATACTCCCTTCTCAAAAGGGCGTGAAGAACTATACAGAAATAACGAATTATTCCAAAAATATGCGGATGAGCATCGCCATGAGATGAGAGAGTTTAGGAAAAGAACGCAAAAACTTCATCTTGGCGATGCTCAGCTCTTGCAAGACGGTGAAGTGCCATGAATAAACAAAGCCCTCACGGTCTTGGTTTTTGCGATTGGTCCTGGAATCCAGTGCGTGGGTTGTGTCAGGAATCCCCCGAATATGCACGCAGAATATACGCACGTTTCCATTAC
>JAIVYW010000345.1:0-2251 GCA_048635215.1 Candidatus Atribacteria bacterium | reverse complement strand
ATGGACTTTATCTGGAGACCAGATTCCAGCTCTCAAGAAATCTGACGATATCCAGGGCTTATATCGACCTGTGGAGAAGAAAAGCCGATAACAGGCCTTCTCTGCGTTTTCAGGGCGATCTTGAGTACCGCCCGATATTTGCTTTGAGGATGAACTTCAAGCAGAAATTCCTCTGGAATAAACTGGATAACAGCGACGCGAGAAGTGTTTCCCATACATCTGAAACAACAATAAGGATCAGGGGCCGCCTGTCTAATTACGATCAGATAGGTTTTGAATATATGTACACATACACAAACCTTCCGCCGTATCCCTATCTCTCGAACAATGCTGATAATGGTAATGACCCCGCGAACGAAATTGATAACCTCATAGTAGGAAGCGAGAAACTATTCGGACACCTGTATACGGTTACCTATTCCAGGCATTTTACAAAAACATTTGACATGAGAATGGATATCACATTCTGGGATTCCCCCTCCTCCTCAATGTGGGATTGGGAAGATACCAATATCGATTTCATGAGCGGACGGGGTTACAAATTCTGGTGCGTCCTCACCGATTGGCTCTCTCCTAATGTCAATGTCAAAATAAAATTCTGGTACAAAAAATTTGCTGAAAGCGAACATGTGGTCAGAACTTGGTGGAACGAGGATCTAGAGCATTTTGAGGAAAATGATCCAGATTGGGAGCCAAATGAAAAATACCCTTATCTTGATGCTGTCAGAAAAGGGGAAACGGCATTGAAAATTTATTTGAATATACTCTACTAAGGAGAATGATATGAAGAAGATAATTATAACAGTAGTGCTGCTGATATCCATGCTGGCCTTTTCTGCCAGCTTTATTGAGAAATACGGCCATATGAACAGTTCGTTTACAGGCCGTGCATTGGCCCTTTCGGGAAATGACCTTTTCGGAGCGAGTCCGGAAGCCGTATTGTTCAATCCCGCTTTTGCTCTGCCCGAAGATGGCTTAAAGATCATTTTTGGAGCAAATGTTCTAAGATTATCCGAAGACAGGAGCTTTCCGGCTTATTCTTTCTTTGATAATCTTATAGGGTATCAGACCTATGTTGATAACACTCATTACAATGAGGAAATACCGCTGTATGCGGCGAAGAGCTTTCAATTCGGAGAGATCACGCTGGGTACCTCCCTGTCGTATCTTCCTGTAATTGAAATGAATTACACATACTATGAGGAGATCAGGGATATAGCGGATCCTGAGCCCAATAAGATGGCGGTGAACAGATATGAGATTTCGGGAGCATTGAATTCATTCGGGCTCTCCTTGGGTGTGAATTTTTTAGAAAATTTCCATGTGGGATATACATTGGGTATTTTATCCGGTGAGATGAATACATTGAACTCGATCGAGCTTACGCCGTACGGCGAGGGGGTCAATCCTTCACCAGATCCCACCAGATCCAATACTTCAACGGTCACGCTTTCAGGCGTGATGAATGTCTTTGGTGCCGGCGTGAATTTCAAGAGATTCGCTCTCGCGGCTTCCTATAGGACCATTGGTGATGTAGCGGGTAAATACGATTCTCTGGATTCAACAGACGGAGAACTTGCCATTGATGACGCGACGCTCATTTACCCGCCCACTTTAACCGTTGCGCTTCATTACAGACCCAGAAGCGGTATATTTTCGACCATGTCGCTGTCCTATAAGAAAACAATGTGGTCGCAATTCGAGGCCGATTTTGAGAAGGATGCTCAGTTTCATGACACCGATGAGTATTCCCTCGGAGTGGAGCATATCTTCGATACGGGTGCGATATTCAGATTCGGGGTTTTCTACAGAGAGAATTACGAAATAGATAATCTGGCAGAGACTGGAATTACATTAGGAACGGGATTCAAGTTCTTAGAGAGATTCTCCTTTGACCTCGGTATGGAGTTCCTTCCCGTAAGATATGAAACGATGGACCTTTTCCCCGAATCCGCTTATGATGATTTCTTCGAAGACAACATAACCGACAGGATATCCCCGGATAAGATACAGGATTACCGTTTAAAGGCGGCCTTCACCCTTGGGGTGAATTTCTGATGTCGGATCACGGGTCAAGGAATAACTCTCGGGACAATCCTAAAAAGGAGAATAAACCCAATCCATATGCCAGGGCAAAGAAGAACCCTATTGACAGAAAGCAGAGAGCGATGGAACTCATACTTGAGGATGAGATCTTTATGGGCCGTGTGGAGCGGACAGCGCCGGAAACCTCTGAGATGCTGAAGCGGAT
>JAIVYW010000344.1:0-2192 GCA_048635215.1 Candidatus Atribacteria bacterium | reverse complement strand
GTATGAACTTGATATAGTGTCGTTCAGAACCGATGATAATAAAGTGTTCTACCGTTTGAAGAAAACTGACATTGTAGAAGTAATTGCTCTTGGGATCAGATGTATGGAGCGGAGATAGTTGGGGGCATTTTCGTATTTTCGTATATACGAAAATACGAAAATAGGGTACGGACGAGAAATATTGCACTAGCGTAATCAACCCCATAATAGTAATTTTTGTTGGAATATCTCCAACTTTTTGTGGTATTTCCCGCGAATATCGCCCATTTTTTTTGATTTCGTTGATGTTTGTGGTATAATCCCGAAAACGAGAGGAGATCTGAAATGATCAGAAGAGAAAAAATCAAAGGCCGCTTACCCTCGGTCGTATTATGTAGCATTATTATATTTTTCGGAGCATTTTCTTTTATATACGGTGATCTATTTGATGATGCGGTAGAGTTATTTGATGATGCCACCATTTATTTTGAAGAAGCAGAAATCGCGTATACCAATGCAAATAAATTGTCGGAAATGGAAATAGAAGAAATGACGATTGAAGAATTAGAGGAAATGACAGAGCTCTATGACGAAGCTACTGAAAAATTTACCTATGCTTCTGAGATGGAAAAAGAAGCCAATGAACTTATGGCAAAGGCGGAATTGGAATATGAGTCGGAACTGGAACCGGAGCCGGAACCGGAGCCGGAACCTGTATTGACAGAAGCGGAAAAGGCAAAGAACAAAGCACGGTCAAAAGCTATCGCGATGCGTGCCAGGGCAAAAGCCAAGATGCTTATTGATAGAACTGCTACGGAAAAGAAATTTATCAAAAAGATCCAAGTGGCGGGAGCCAAGTACGATCTGAAGGTTTCTAATAGCGGAAGAGGCCCATTTTTCATTATGAATAATAGTTTTGATATGAAAACAACACAATATGATGAGCTATTCCAGAATGAATTGGACGCTATTGTCGAGGTGATGAGGTCATATCCGGTCTATCATTTGAAGGTCAGAACTTTTGCTGAGGAATATGATACATCGAAGAAAAACAAGAAGATCTCCGGCAAAAGGGCAGATCTTTTAGTAGAATATCTTGAAGCAGAAAGCATTACGAAGTTTGATATCGAGACCGAAACAGATCAAAATCTTACCCTGGAAGGCGATGTTTCTAATGTTATTCAGTTAGTCTTCTTCCGAGAGGAAGGTTACTTTAGACGATAGTCTTATCTTATTATCTTAGGGACGGTCTTTGATTTTGTACACTAATCCCTGAATTTAAACACGAAGAATTCAACACTTACAGATGTAAAGACTTTGCTAGCTTAATAAAATCAGAGACTATTCCGAACATTCTGAATATTATGACATAGTGTACAAAATCAAAGACCGTCCCTAATTATACAAAAAAGTATAGGCTTAATTAAATCGAATTCCATGTGCAAATCATAGCAAAAAACTTGACAATTTCTGTGAATAGTTATATAAAATACTATAACATGAGGAGCTGGGAAAAATGAAGAAGCTATTTTTAATATTTTTAGTATCGCTTTTTGCTATTTCATTGAATGCAAATGAGATCGGGGGAGATCTGCAGGATATGTTACTTAAGGCAGGCGATGATGATTATATCTCAGTAGTCGTCCATCTCAAGGATCAAGTAGACACAAGGATGCTGTCAGAGGATCTCCGTGGTGTAGGAAATACAAGATCAGAAATTCACAAGCAGGTAATAGACACTCTTACGGACAGAGCGGCTTCGACACAAGTAGAGCTCAAGGATATTCTTGCGCGGCATCAATTGAAATCGGATGTAGAAAGATACACCTCCTTCTGGATCTTCAACGGATTTACTGTAACCGCAAAAAAGGCAGTTATATACGAGATCGCGGCAAGAGACGATGTTGAACTTGTCCGTGCAGAGTTGAAATTTTTCATTCCCGAGAATGAATTTGCCAATCAGCCCGTCAGAGGTGTAAGGGCAGAGGTAAAGGATTACGGTGTAAAACTGATAAATGCTGATGACATGTGGGCGGAGGGCTATGACGGAACCGGCCTTGTCATTGCGAACATGGACACAGGCGTTAACTATTATCACAAAGACCTGAAAGATAAGTGGCTCGGCAATTCAAAGCCCAATTCCCAATGCTGGTTCGATCCATGGGAAGGCAGCACAATTCCGAAAGACGGAGGTATCGATACCTGGCAGCACG
>JAIVYW010000343.1:0-2192 GCA_048635215.1 Candidatus Atribacteria bacterium | reverse complement strand
TACGAAATTAAGAAGCATGAAGATAAGAAAAGAGGACGCCCGATATATACTTCCGAACGCGATCTCTTCAGAGATCGTGATATCCGCTAATTTGAGAGAGTTCAGAAGGATATTTGAACTGCGCTGTGAAAAAAAAGCCCAATGGGAGATCCGCCGCGCCTGCCTGGATATGCTGAACCAGTTAAAAGAGCTCTGTCCAAATGTATTTTACGATATGAAAATAGATAATGATAAAGAGATCATGATCAGGGAGCAATAAGATGAAGGTATTGGTATTAAACTGCGGAAGTTCTTCCATTAAGTATCAGGTGCTCCAGATGCCGGATGAAGCATTGATCATAAAGGGTATCATTGAGCGCATCGGCGAGAAGGATTCAATCGTAGAAGCGAAGAACGCTCATCATAAGATAAAGGAGATCATGGCGGTAAAAAGCCATACCGAAGGGATTGAACAGGTACTGCAAATGATCGTCAGGCCGGAATTCAAAGCCCTGGAATCTGTTAATGAGATCGGCGCTATTGGTCACAGGATCGTTCATGGGGGAGAGAAGTTCTCCGCATCTACCGAGTTGACCGACTCCGCCATCAAAGCAGTTGAAGAAAATATTCCGCTGGCCCCTTTGCACAATCCCGCTAATCTCAAGGGGATAGTAGCCTGTAAGCAAGTTCTACCGAAAGTTCCGCAGATCGGTGTCTTTGATACCGCGTTTCACCAGGGCCTTCCCAAATATGCTTATCTATATGCTATTCCGAACGAATACTATGAGAAGTACGGGATCAGAAGGTACGGATTCCATGGCACATCTCATAAATATGTTGCCCAAAGAACAGCGGAGATGCTTGGCAAGCCCATTGAAGATACCAGGATCGTTACCGCTCATTTAGGCAACGGCGCTTCAGCTACTGCTGTAAAAGGCGGGAGGTCCATAGACACATCGATGGGATTTACACCGCTTGAAGGGTTGATCATGGGCACCCGTTCAGGGGATCTGGATCCCGCTATCTTATGTTTTCTTCAGAAAAATGAAGGGATGAGCAGTGAAGATATTGATGTTCTACTGAATAAACGGTCCGGCATTATCGGACTTTATGGAAAATCAAATGATATGAGGCCGATAGAGGACGGCTACTTTGAGAAGAAGGAGCTTGAAACACTTATTATGACAATGTACTCATACCGCTTGGCAAAATATATAGGATCATATATGGCGGTAATGGGAGGAATTGATGCCCTGACCTATACTGCTGGAGTTGGTGAAAACACCCCTCCATTGAGGTCTATTATTGCTGAATTCATGAAAGGGCTGGGTTTCGGGATCGATGAAGAGCTTAACTTAAAGGTTATCCGTTACGGAAAAGAAGTAGATATTTCATCCGAAGACGCGACGGTTAAGACCTTTGTCATTCCCACGAACGAGGAATTGGCGATCGCAAGAGATACCTATTCACTTGTTACAGGAGTTTAAAATGAAACGAATTTTATTTATTGTAATTTCCTTAATTCTGATCTTTTTTTCAGGTTGTGAGAAAGGTGGAATGGAGCTGAGTGCCAATGGCAGCAAAGCGAAGAAGGTCAAAATTGATGTTAGCGGGCCTGTACTGGATTTTTCCCAATTAGAGTATGACTTCGGCCAGATACAAGCTGTGGGGAAAGTAAGGCACGATTTTAAATTTAGAAATACCGGCAAGGAGACCTTGAAGATTATTAATATCCGATCCTCCTGCGGCTGCACGACGGTAAAATTGCAAAAGCGTGAATATGCTCCCGGAGAAGAGGGAGTGATAACAGCAGAATTCAATCCTAGAAATTACCAGGGCGACTCGGTGAAAACGGTCTCAATAAAATCAAATGACCCTTTGAGAGAAACAATAGTTCTGAAGATAAAGGCGCATATTCTGGTGGATATTGTTATTCGCCCGAAGCTGCTGCATTTCAGAGATATGATAATAGGCCAGCCCCGCACTGTCAATATTACACTTCAGGGTGCCGAGATAGACAGATTTAAGATCAAAGAGGTCAAGGTCCCCGAGAGGTATCCGTTTTTCGAAACAAGTGTAGAAGAACTTGCTAATTCCAAAAGGAGCATATACCATATCAAGGTCACATGTGATCCTGACGCGAATTCCGCTGAAACCTTTTCAGACTATATAAAGATCTTTACGGATTCCAAGAAAAAGCCGGTAATCAATAT
>JAIVYW010000342.1:0-2271 GCA_048635215.1 Candidatus Atribacteria bacterium | reverse complement strand
AGCTGTATATTTCTCGGGAATGTTCGGGTTGAAAAGCAGATACACGCCGATCACGATATTAGCGAACGCTAATATCGGCGCAATAACTTTCAACGGCTTTTTCCAGTCAGGAATAATAAAAAGGACAAAGGCTACGATCAGATTAAAAATGATTGGCAGAAAGATATTCATTTCAATTCCCCCCGTAATCTTTTTGTTTTCTCTTCGGACAATCTAAGAAGTTCTTCCCAATTGTATTTAACATTTCCGTTTTCGACCGCCTGCATTCTTTCGGTGCAGCAATAACATGGGTCAACAGCAGCAAGCGTTATTGCGGCATCCGACACATCACCGCCGACAGCCGCCAATTCATTTGAAAGCACATTCATATAAGAAGGGGCCCTTATCTTATGCCTTACAGGAGTATTTCCGCCATCGCTTCTGACATAATGCCATACCTCTCCACGGGGAGCTTCATATCTTCCGATACCTTCTCCCGGCGGGATCTCACGGACCTCCTCCCAGATATTCCCTTCTTTCAAGCCTTTAAGTTTATCGAGACATTGAGTTATTATCTTTACCGATTCATACATTTCAAGAACACGGCATACCGTCTTATCAAAAATATCTCCGTTCTGACACACGATCACATCCCATTCGATCAATTGATAAGCGCCATTTAGGACATCTATCTTCCTGATATCCTGATCCAATCCGCTTGGACGGGCTGTGGGGCCTGTAACACAATAATTGATCGCCTCTTCCTTGCTCAATACTCCGATATTCTTCGTACGGGCATGAATAACGGGGTCATCAATTACGGCACCCTTGAAGAGGTCAAGGATCGGGACCAATGACGCTGCCTTCTCCTTCATCCCGTCGATCTCTGAATTAAAAATATCCTTTCTCACACCGCCGATACGCATCATCGCATAGTGATTTCGGTTTCCGGAGATCTGTTCACAAAGGTCAAGAACTGTTTCGCGGTATTTCCATGCCCACATCCAGACCGTATTATAGCCCAGGAAATGTCCGGCAAGGCCAAGCCAGAGAAGATGTGAATGTATCCTTTCAAGCTCTGCGATAACGGTTCTGACATATTTCGCCCTTAAAGGTATCTCCAAACTCAGAAGATCCTCAACGGCGTTGACATACGCATAAGGGTGAGAACATGAACAGATGCCGCAGATCCTTTCGACCAGAAATGTGACCTGATCCCAATGCTTGCCTTCTGCGATCTTTTCGATCCCTCGGTGATTGTATCCGAGATTGATATTGAGGTCAATTACCTTTTCACCCTGAACCATAAGTTCGAAAAATTCCGGCTCTTCCTGAAGAGGATGATAAGGGCCGATGGGAATTATTTTTGTTTTCTTGCCGTTCTTTGTTAATTCTTCGATCTTAATATTCGGACGGCGGCAGGAATCTTCTCCACGGGGCTCTTTTCTTCCGTATTCATAATCCTTTCTTAGAGGGTATACACCCTCCGGCCATGTCGGGTCAAGAAGCAGCCGACTGGTATCAGCAGCGCCCGTGAATTCAATACCCAGAAGTTCCCGCATTTCCCTTTCGATCCATGTCGCGCCTTTTATAATATCAGCGATCGACTGGATCTTCCCCTTGTCGCGGTCTGTAAAAACACGAAGAGAAAATACAACGCCAGTCTTATCATCTGAAAAATGATAGAGGACTTCCATATTTTTCACATTGTCCAATCCTGTGGCAATACAGAAACGCAGCTCCAATTTCCGGAACAAAAGCTCCGCAGCGGACCTGAGATCCTTCGTATCGATCTCGATATAATGGCGCTTAGAGCTCTTCTCTTCCCACTTAATTATCTTGCCTTTTAATATGTCTTTTACTTTATTAACCATAATTATATCTCTCCACGCAATTTCTTCACAACCTTGACAACACCGTCAATTATTGCCTCGGGACGAGGAGGGCATCCGGGGATATACGCGGTTACCGGAATTATCTCATCTACCGGGATCACTCTATTGTAGGAAACCTTGAACATTCCCATTGAAGATGCGCAGCTGCCGAAGGCGATCACCGCGAGAGGCTTTGGCGCCTGATCATAAAGGTCTTTCAAAAATTCGGCACCCTTCCTGTTCATCATTCCCGAAACAAGCATCGCATCGGCATGTTTTATAGAACCGACCAGCTGAAACTATTGCCGGCATTAAAAAAAATACTTTTCGGACAGGCACTAATTATTACACCAGAAAAATTTATCAGAATACTTGACTATCATTATTAATTGGTATAAGGAACATTTCTGATGTGTAA
>JAIVYW010000341.1:0-2223 GCA_048635215.1 Candidatus Atribacteria bacterium | reverse complement strand
AAAATCGCCTGTAAAACCATAGAGAACATATTCCTTGTAGTCTTGCTGCGGGAATCTCTAAATAGTGTACAAAAAGCCTCTTGCCTTCCGGCAGGGGGCTTTTTTGTTGTACTTTTACTTGAAAGTGTTATTTGTCTATGATAGCTTGAGCCGACTTTTAGAGAGCTTTGAATTTTGTCATTTCGAGGAGCGTCGGCGACGAGAAATCTTAATGATACAGGCCTGTTAAGATTTCTCCCTGCGGTCGAAATGACAAATAATGATAGTTATTCAAACCTCTCCCCTTGTGCCTCAAGTTATCGATTTTATGGAAACACGTAAATATTTACTGACTATTTATGAAGCACTGGACAGGTACTTTGGAGATTTACATTGGTGGCCTGGCGAGACACCTCTTGAAATAGTTGTCGGTGCAATACTCACCCAGAACACAAGCTGGGAGAATGTAAAAGTTGCCATAAATAACCTGAAATCAAAAGGGCCTCTTGATGCTAAAAAACTTTCTGAGATAGAAGATAATCACTTAGCGGAACTGATAAAACCTTCCGGCTATTATAATGTAAAAACCAAAAGATTGAAGGCCTTTCTCCAGTTTCTATTCCGGGAATATGAGGGGAATCTGGAGAAGATGTTTGAAGAGGATCTCTGGATTCTGAGAGAGAAGTTACTGGGTGTCAATGGGATCGGTGAGGAGACGGCAGACAGCATACTCCTTTATGCGGGTAATAAACCGGTATTTGTGGTTGATCTATACACGCGCAGAATTTTGCAGAGGCATGATATTATTAATGGCAGCCCAGGCTATGGGGAAATCCAAAAACTCTTTATGACCAACCTTCCCGAGAGCGTTGGGTTATTCAATCAGTATCATGCGCTGATCATAATTGATGGAAAACAATAATAGGGACGGTGGTAGAAAAAGTAGAAAAATTGCTAAAGAAACCAATAAAGATAATGGGGACAGTGGCTTCAACCAATGAACAATGGACAATGAAGCAATGGGTGATAGGTTGATAGGTAAAACAGGAATGACATAGGAGATGGATCTTTCGTTTCACTCAAGATGACAGCGGACAGGTCAAGCCCTGTCACTACGAATATTCGCCAATTGTTCATTATTCATTTCTTAATTGTTCCCTGCGCAGCGGGTCACTTGTGCTCTTGTACTCTCCTCTTCACTTCGTACCTCGTACCGCGCACATCGTACTTCTGCTTCGCTTGTGCGAAGCAGACGCATTATTCATTGCCCTCCAATGTATTATTTGACAAAATACCGAGAATCCAATAAAATGTTTACCATGAGAAGTTTTCAAATAAAAAGAATATTCTTTCTTCTTCCACTTATGGGACTGGTGTTCATATTACCGCTTGATAAACTCTCGGATATTTCTTTTCTGAATTTCTGTCAAACTTGTCCCATCTACATGGAAGGAGCTGCATCTAATGTGTCCTTGGGTGTATTTGTGCAAATTGTCCTTTTGGCAATGCTATATTATACGCTGGGGACCATCCCTATTTTCGCATTCACCGTCGGAGGATCATATAAATCCCCTGTCCAACAACTCCGTTATCCTATTCGCGGCTTATGCCCTCTTCACAGGACAATGGCGATAGGTTTCAGATATACATTCTCAGTGAAAAAAGATCCATTTCCCAAATGGAAATGACCCGCGTGCTTCATCTTTACAAAGATCTTCTTAAAAAATACGGACAACCACAATGGTGGCCTGCGGAAACTCCTTTTGAAGTCGCTGCCGGTGCGATACTGACACAGAATACCAATTGGAAAAATGTGGAGAAAGCCATTTCTAATTTGAAGGGGTTAAACCTCATGACTGCGGAAGCGATAATTGCCGCCGACATCAAGACCCTTGAAACAGCCATCCGCTCCAGCGGCTACTTCCGTCAGAAAGCTGAGCGTCTGAAAGTGCTCTCACAATTTCTCCTTGACAACGGACTTGAAGACGGAACACTTCACAAAGGCCTTTCACCGAATCAATTACGAGAAGATCTCCTTGCACTGAAAGGAGTGGGACCGGAGACCGCGGATTGCATTCTTTTATATGCCTTTGACCTGCCCTTTTTCGTGATCGATACCTATACAAGGAGATTTGTAAAAAAGCATCGCTTATGCCCCCCGGATATGAAATATGAGAAGATGAGAGAATTCTTTGAAATCAAACTTCCGAAGGATGTCCGCATATACAATCAATATCATGCGCT
>JAIVYW010000340.1:0-2311 GCA_048635215.1 Candidatus Atribacteria bacterium | reverse complement strand
AGCATGTATAGGGATAATAGTTTACATCGTTTATAATATCTCTGAAATAAAAATGCTTTCCGGAGTATGTCTTGAGTTCACTTACAGGCATTTGCGTTTTGAAGGCCTTCACGGCATTGGGAAGTCCGACGGTCAGTTTTGCCCAACCGCAAGGGACCGAAGAGAAATAAAATACCGCCAGCGCAAGCAAGAAAACGATCTTCTTCATCAGAATTTTCTCCCGCCCTCATAATTGATCTGATACCAGATCTTGATAAAGGTGCCCGTTCCTGTTCCGCCGGCCTCGATCACGGCAAACTTACCCCAGACACCTCCCATATTAAAAGTGAAATAATACACAAAACCCTGCTTAACAGATATACCCATTGTGTACATGTTATGTAAAGGGTCCGGAGCTTCTGTAAAATCCTTCAAAGAGCCCTCTCCCACTTCCCAAAAGTTTATTTCCATAGATTCGATGTAAAAACCTGGCCCCATCGATTGAAACGGGTATAAATAGATATACGGGTAGTAATCAACATCTTCTAAAATATTTTTGAAATAGAATTGCCTTCCGGTGTATGTCTTGAGTTCACTTACTGGCATTTGATCCTTGAAGGCCTTTACCGCATTAGGGAGTCCGACGGTAAACTTTGCCCAGCCGCAGGGGACCGCGGAGAAGAAAAATCCTGAAACTAATATCGCAAGCATTATTTTTTTCATCATTAAACCTTTAGAAGTAAAAGCTGAGGGCGGTATTAAAAACCCAATTGACACCGCTTTCCTGGAAGCCCGCTTCCATATTGGTATTCTTCATATCCATGAACACCGGCCCTATATCGGCTGAAAGCGAAGCGTTGCCAAGGAAAAAGTATTCCGCTCCCAAAAAGGCACCCACATAATAACCCGTGCCTTCAAGGCCGTAAATTGAAAAACACAAATAACCCATCTCCAATCCGCCTTGAATTGCTATGGGGCCGAAGTTAAATAATGAATATGTGAATCTCGGGCCGATGAGCCATGAAGAATCATCGAAAGAGAACTTCAATTCACTTTGCATTTTTTCGGAAATATTGTATTTGGCAGAAATGGAAAGGGCTCCAAGAGCCAGTCCAAATTTCTTAAATATCTCGGGAGAATCTTTTATGGGTTTTGCCTTTTTTATCTTCTTTACTTCCTTCACTTTCTTTACCTTCTTCGGCTTCGCTTCTTTGATCTTTTTCACTTTCTTCGGCTTTTCCTTCTTTACTTTAATTGAAGTCTTTGCCGTATTTTTTTTAGCGGAGCCGCCGGGGTGCAGCGAACTAAGATGTTCGTCAAAGATCTCCGAACTCAAAGAACCCGCTAATTTAACAAGTGATTCGATCTTCCCTTCCACTGAAGCGGATTTTGAAAATACAATTTCTGAGGACTGCACATTGATACCTTTGATATTGAGATAATACAACGATCCCAGTTTTGAAACGCTTCCGATAACCATCAGATTCGCCGCCAATATCTTTCCGACCTTAACGGCACACGCCGCGTCCGAACATCCGGAAAGCTGTAGGTTTTGCTCTTCAAGAACAGCTGCCATTAAGCCCCTGTCAAGGATCTTAAGGCCGGGGCGGCCGATCAGGACATTTCTGAACTCATCGGAGCAGATCATTGCCGCACTTGATTCTACATCATTGACTTGAAAGTCCTGTACGGCTATGACGGTCTCTGCGAAAACTGTGGCAGAAAGCAACATTAGAACAATTATTATCGAAAATTTCAACTTCATTTTTCCCTCTTTCCTTTATTATAGCGGAAATGGAAAAAAATTCAAGCGAGTTCTGACAGGCCTTGCAAGTGAGAAGAGGGATAATGATTCCTATGAAAATGCCTTGTCCTATTATAAAATGGCTCTTGTTATGGTAAATAAATTACCGGAAAATTCTTTAGAACTTCTTGACTTACCCTTTGAAGGGGTTTAATTTTTTTCAATTATAAAGTATAATTGTCTATGATTACTCACAATCCCTGGTATATGAACTTTATTCTGTGGAGCGCAATGGCGGGCTGGATGATCGCCCAGAGTATTAAGCTGGTTTGGATAATTATAACAGAAAAGCGTTTGGATATGACGATCTTTGTTTCCACCGGAGGTATGCCTTCTGCTCATTCGGCTTTTGTTTCAGGCCTTGCCACCTCAGTCGGCCTTAAACATGGGTTCGATGGCGCGTTCTTTGCAATTGCCACAGTATTCGCTCTCATCGTCATGTTCGATGCCCAAAGCATTAGAAGAGCAGCTGGAGAGCAGGCTGTTGTTTTAAATAAAATGATAAAGGAAAAAAGAATCGGGGTTGAC
>JAIVYW010000339.1:0-2362 GCA_048635215.1 Candidatus Atribacteria bacterium | reverse complement strand
GCTCTTCCGATCTGACACATACGGCCCGATAACCGAGTCCTGAATATCGGTATCTTCCGGGATATAACAGGGAGGAATAACAATAACGCTTTTCAAAGAATGCACCTCTGCGGACTTGGACAGCAGGAATTTATTAGTAGAAAGAAGCGTTTCCGGTTTTCCGCAATCATACCACCCTTCCGTAAAAGCAACGCCGAAGTCCTCTCCGTCGTCGATCATCTGCTGAAGAGCATCGGTAAGTTGATATTCTCCTCTGGTCTTTATATCGTTCTTCATAATATGTTCGATCGAATGCTGCAAACGGCTCCATTTCATAATATAGTATATCCCCACAAGAGCGAGGTCGGAAATGAATTCAGCGGGTTTTTCCACCAGTTTGACGATACTATCGCCTTTTGTGACCGCGACTCCGAAACGGCGGGGGTCTTCAACTTTCTTCACCGCAAGCACAGATCTATTCTCTTTCAAGAATTTGTAATCCGTGTCGAATATGGTATCACCAAGAACGATAAGCACTTCTTCGTCAGCTTCCATCACATCCTTTGCGAGATATATAGCATGCCCCAGCCCTTTTCTTTCTTGCTGGTCAATAAAGTGGAATTTCTGATCCGGGTAGGCTGCCAGTAAATACTCTCTGATCTTATCACCGAGATAACCCAGTATCAGAACGAATTCCATTTCACCGCGATCCTTCAACTTGTCAATTATATACGATATGATGGGCTTGCCGGCAATATATATCAGCACCTTGGGCACCGTATGTGTATGCGGCCTTAATCGCGACCCTATACCTGCAACTGGAATTATTACTTTCATGCGTCCTCCTGATAATTCAACTTGGGAAAGATTATCTCGGGGTTCATTCTGCCCTTCTTGTTCTTACCCATGAATAAACACACATCCGATGCCCTGCCGGGCCGATTGTGTCTGAAACGGATCTGAAATATTTTCATGTTCTTTCTGTCTGCCTCATTCATCACCTCATGCAAACGCACGGAGGGAAATACAAAGAAGAAATCCCGGCCGGGTTTAAGAAGATAGGATATGGCGGAAAAAAAGACCGATAGGTCAAAGTTGTCATCAAAGCGTTCGCTCTGCCTCTCTTCGCTATCTGGAGACAACCCCTCTTGCGCCTTGAAGTATGGGGGATTAGAGATAAAGAGGTCAAAGGAATGCGGCTGGAAGAGATCATTGAAATTTCGAAGATCACCCCGCATTAAAGTCAGATTCCTTTCACTGATATCATCTGCGCTAAGATCTAATCCTGTAAAAGAGGAGTCGGGGTATTTCTCCGCTGTTTCCTTCAAGAGTTCGCCTTCGCCGCAGCAAACATCGATCACACAATAATGCTTTTTTAATCTTATGCTCTCATAGAGAAAGATCGTATCTTCAGTCAGCGTCATCTTTTTTCAGATCGTATTTTTGTATCTTCTTGTATAGATTTGAGCGCTGCATATCAATATCATCCGCCGTTTTTGAGATAACCCAATTATTACGCTCCAGAGCTTCAAGAACAAAGCTTTTTTCAACCATATCCATATAATCCCCATAGGATTTGGGTTTACCGGCCTTCTGCCCATTGAGGCGATCACCTTTAAGTTCGGGAATGATCGACAGCAATGTACTTTTATCCACAACATTGTCCCCTGAAAGGATGATCAGTCTTTTGATAAAATTTCGCAATTCCCGAATATTGCCGGGAAAGGAATATGTACTCAAAAGGTCCATTGCGGCTTCTTCAAATTCCAATGTATCACCCTGCATAAATGTCCCTTTGATAAAATCGATCAAGAGGGGCACATCCATTTGACGGTCCCTTAACGGGGGAATATCTATCGGAACTTCATTAAGCCGGAAAAAGAGGTCTTCCCTGAAATTTTCTTTCTCGATCTGCTGAGAAAGATTTCGATTGGTTGCGGCAATGAATCTGACATTGACTTCCTTCTCTATCGTATCTCCAAGAGGTGAAAATCTTTTAAACTGGAGAACCCTCAGGAGTTTGGCCTGTGTCCTCGGGGACATATCTCCGATCTCATCCAGGAAAAGCGTGCCGTTATTCGCCAATTCTATCTTTCCGGGCTTATCCCTTTCGGCACCGGTGAACGCGCCTTTCCTATAGCCGAATAACTCCGACTCGATAAGGTCTTCAGGCAGAGCGGCGCAATTTACTACAACGAATCCGCCTTTGAGCTCGGAGCTCTTATGTATCATTCTGGCGACAACTTCCTTTCCAGTGCCGTTCTCCCCTGTTATGAGCACGGTGGCATCCGAAACAGCCACCTTTGAAATGGTTTGCCTGATATGTTCAATAGCACCGGCCTCGCCCACTAATTCAAAGGATACCGCCTGCTGAAGCAATAGA
>JAIVYW010000338.1:0-2388 GCA_048635215.1 Candidatus Atribacteria bacterium | reverse complement strand
AATTTAAAATAGTACAGAAAATAAGTAAGAAATAGAAGCTAGAATAATTGTGTGATGACACAATTTTATAATATAATAATCAAGCAAATTTAAGAAACAAGGTCTTTTGTGGAGAAAAAGGGAAAATGCTTTAGATCAACATCGGCCAGCTTGAACTCAACTTCTGCTCCCTTCGTAAAATCTGAAAAATACACCGGGAATACCCGGCTGTCCGCCGGATAATATGTCTCCATCTCAATTGAAAATTCACTTAGATTGCGGCCTGAAATGTCTGTGCGGTAATGAAAACAATACCCGCCGTCAAGTTCGCTTTCCGAGACCTTTTCAACATCCTTTCCACCAATGGTAAATGATTTGATCAGGAGGTCTTCATTATTTATTTCCGGCCGATCAAGAAGCCATCTATAGATATATTTACGGTCGTGGATCATTTTGTCAAGAAGATCGGAATTATTGGCGATCCCGATATACAGATCTGTCTGATTGATCCATTTTTTGAAAGTGATCGAGGTGATTACCTTAAAATACTCACCTTCAAGCGGCAGCAGCTCAATATGATATCTAAGGTCCTCCCGGATAAGGTCCCAGGAATCACCGAAAAGTTTTTTTACAATATCATTTTTGATCTTGGACTGAAGATCCGTGTTGAGGTCAATGCCGTAAACCTTTTTCAGCAGATCGGGAAACTTTATCTCTCTGATCAGAGAAGGTAATGCCGGAGCATTCGATCTCGTGTCCTTTTCAATATTATATATCTTCACAGCGCGCCGGCCGGCATTAGTAAGTATCTCATAATTTATCGTATTCGAGGCCTTTGACAGATCATCCGCGCTTTGTGTTAATGCGCCGTCGCGGCCCATTATTGTAACATTATCTCCTTTGCCGATCTCAGATACCGCATCGGTAACATCAGCCATGACCATATCCATTGACACTCTTCCAACCAGCGGGAAGCGCTGACCGTTAATAAGGACAAGAGCGCTATGTGATGCCTGGCGGAAAAAACCGTCAGCGTAGCCTATCGGAATGACCGCTATCCTTGTGTCCCTCTGCGTAATGAAGGTTCTCCCGTAAGATATGCTTTCCCCTTTCTCATATTCCTTTATCAAGGTAACCTTGCTCTTGAACGACATTATCGGTTCGACGGGAAAGCTTCCCTTTTCCCCGTTCGGAAAATATCCATAAGAGAGAAGCCCGATGCGGATCATCGTGAAGAACGATTCCTTGTAATTGAGAAAGCCGCCTGAATTTGCCATATGTATCAGCGGAGCGGAATATCCTTTCGATCCCAGAGTTTTCACGAATTCCTTGAATTCAGCGCCTTGGGACAGTGAGAACTCATTTTTTTCCTCTGATATGGGAAAATGCGAGAAGATACCTTCGACACGGAGATTTGATAATTGAAATATATTTTCTATCTGTGATCGATTTACCGCGGTAAACCCGCCGCGGCCCATTCCGGTATCCACCTCTATATGGATCGGGATAATTTTGCTTGATCTTTCTGAAATCATCTGTCCGAATTCTAAGGACGATATCGACGCTGTCAGATCGTAAGTCAGGATATCTTCAATCTCTTCCTCTAATGACGGCCCGAGAATTATAATGGGGACATCAATGCCGCTTTCTCTTAAAAGGACACCTTCCACCGCATTGGCAACACCCAGATACTGTATATTCATCTCCAAAGCCGCCTTTGATATTTCAACCGCGCCATGGCCGTATGCATCGGCTTTTACAACCTGAAGATACTTTACATCAGATGGTAGCTTGCTTAAAATATTGGAGAGGTTTTGCTTGAAACGAAGAAGGTCGATCTCGATCCAGCTTCTGTAAAATGAGGTCTTATTCATACTTGTTATGGCAATAGAATTCTTTAAGATCCTTACGGGGGCGCGGCTCCGGGGCCTCATCAGCATATCCAAGCGTAAGGATCTGTATCACTTCCATCTTCGAAGGTATCGAAAGAAGCCTCTTGACCTGATCATTGAAGAACGAGCCGATGTAACATGTGCTCGGTGTACTGTTCCATAAATACCATATCAATGGAATACTTAGATTTGAGGCAATTCCAACAAATAATGAGCGCATCGTACCCTCTGTGGTCCGTGAGCGAAGAATGAGGAAGAAATTGACCAAAGATGATATTCCCTTCGGGCTGAAGCTCTTTTTCTGTCTTCTGCGTTGCAAGTGCTCTGATTCAAAATACGATGACAATGGAATTTTTAGATTTGAGGCAATTCCAACGAATAATGAGCGCAGCGTACCCTCTGTGGTCCGTGAGCGAAGAATGAGGAAGAAATTGACCAAAGATGATATTCCCTTCGGGCTGAAGCTCTTTTCCTGTCTTCTGCGTTGCTCGTTCCTTACATACCGCCGTGGGTATGC
>JAIVYW010000337.1:0-2389 GCA_048635215.1 Candidatus Atribacteria bacterium | reverse complement strand
CGATCTAAAAGAGGGACAGCAGGGAGGAACTCCATAAGGATATCGCTTATATTGTTGATGTACTAAATCTCTACTTCACAGAAGCAAATGACTTGATCGAAGAGATTGTTAACGTTTCCAAAGAAGTGCCCGCTTCTTGGATCACAAGCGCAATGAACAATTTTAAAGAGTTATTTATTGAAAGGCGCCGGTATGATGGAATACGGATATCAGAAAAATTTCTACCGGGTCTAACTTCTAAACAGATCACTATGCAGACCGGCATGGTCATTGAAAAATTAACAAAGTGTTTGGAAAAGAATAAAAATTAAATATTCAGGAAACGGAATATGGATCCCCTGGAAATAAATTGTGAGGAGGTGGGCAGACACATAGGTCTGCCCCTACGCGCTCCGCATTACTCAGAGATGTGCTTTTAATTTTGATTCGATGACGGATTTGGGAACTGCGCCTACGATCTGGTCCACAACTTCTCCGTCTTTGAATACCAAGAGTGTGGGGATTGACATGATCCCGTACTTTCCAGCGATTGCACGATTCTCGTCAACATTGACCTTTCCGACCTTTACACGGCCCGCATACTCTTCTGCGATCTGCTCAACTGTAGGAGCGACCATTTTACAGGGCATACACCATACGGCCCAAAAATCAATTAATGCAACGCCCTTGTGGCTTTCGATCTCTTCTCCAAAGTTATTGTCGTTCAATACGATCTCACTCATTGTTCTTCTCCTCTAAATATTTTTGAATATTAAATGCGGCCATAGCGCCGTCACCGACGGCGGTGGCCACTTGATAAAGATTCTTTTCAACAACATCACCTGCCGCAAATATACCCTCTGCGGTGGTCTGTCCGTTTTTCTCGGTAGTAATATATCCATTGTCGGTCATATCTATTCCCAATGCTTCGCCATCGATAAATGATGAAGCCGGAGTATATCCGACGAATATAAAAACACCTTCAGTATCGTGTATCTTCACTTCGCCCGATATTTTATCTTTGTATTTAATTGCGGAAACCTTCTTTTCTCCCATGATCTCTTCAGGCAATGCGTTCCAAATGATCTCGATCTTCTCATTGCTGAAGGCCCGTTCCTGTATGAGCTTGGAAGCCCGCAACTGATCTCTTCTGTGCATAATGAACACCTTGGACGCATGTTTTGTCAGGTAAATACCCTCTTCAACGGCGGCATCACCGCCACCGATCACAGTGACGACCTTATCCTTGAAGAACGGCCCGTCACATGTGGCGCAGTAGGATACTCCTCGTCCGGTGAATTTCTCCTCTCCATCCACACCGATCTTTCTGGGGACGGCTCCCGAGGCCAAGATGATGCCCTTGGCAAGTATCTCCTCTCCCCATGTTCTTATCAGGTATCCTTCTTTGTGTTTTTCTATTTGGGTCACCTCGTCAAATAATAATTGTGTCCCGAACCTTTCCGCCTGCTTGACCATTTTTTCAGCCAGTTCCTGTCCCTTGATCCCATCAGGAAATCCAGGGTAATTCTCGATTTCATCGGTTAAAACGATTTGCCCGCCATGAGCCATTTTTTCGATCAGGACGACATCGAACATTGCACGGCTGAGATAGATGCCGGCGGTCAATCCTGCGGGGCCTCCCCCGATGATAACTACATCCTTATTTAACATGTCACTTCTCCAAGAGGCCGTGTTTGATCAGCAGCCCCTTCACTCTGGCTTTCATATTCGGGTCATTCCCAATGATCTCATCGATCTCCGTTCCGGTGGAGTCCAATATTTTAATCGTGGGGATAGCGCGTATTCTCGGAAACATTTTCATTATTTTCTCAGTGGCGAATCCTACCGGATAATTAATACGGTATGCCTGGTAGAAGTCCTGCAGCTCCCCAAATGAAATCTCTCTGTCAACCGAGATGCCGACGACCTGTACTTTTTCAGGGTAAGTTTTCTGTATTTCTACTAATTTGGGGATGGCTTTTCTACAGGGCCCGCACCATGTTGCCCAGAAATCAATGATCAGCAATTTCCCCTCGATGGGCTCTATGCTGAATTTTTTTCCTGAAACATCTCTGATCTTCATATCGGATTCGGGATTTAATTGAACCGGTGTCTGAGGCGCCGCGGAGTTAACCCCGAAAAAGGAAATAGCTAACAATGAGATAATTATAAAGACCTTACTTCTCATTCGCATACTCCCTCAACTGCTTAAGAATCTCAAAAAGCTTTTCATCTTTAACGCAATATATATGACGATTGCCCATTTTTTTCAATTCAACCAATCCCAATATCTGGAATTTACACAGGCTCTGAGATACGATCGACTGTGAAATACCGCTGAGCTTAACGATATCGTTCACACACCTTTCGTTCTTAAAGATTGTAAAAAGTATTTTTAACCTGCTTGCAT
>JAIVYW010000336.1:0-2399 GCA_048635215.1 Candidatus Atribacteria bacterium | reverse complement strand
ATATTTAAGAGAAATCTTCCGATAAAGAGCGGTGGTTCAACATAAAGCACGCCATAACCCTTCTTATGGAATTCTGAAGCAATATGCTGTTTATTGGTCCAATTGGGCTCATCCCAATCCGCAGTGGATAAAATAATTATAGAGGATCCGCATTTTTTCATAATTGTTAGATTTTATCAAAATTCGTTTGAAATGTAAACTTAGTGCTCTGATCCATAAAGACGGTAACAATGACTAATAGGAGCACAAGTGACAAGAGCACAAGTGACACGTTTCGCAGTGGACCCAGTGGAACAACAGACAAGAGAGAATGAAGGATGAAGAATGAAAGAGAGATGGATGTGAATATTGCTTCGTTCTCCCAACTTTACACATCACACTTCACGCATCGTATTTATGAATCAGAACACACTTACAACAAGCCAAAGACCCGCCTTACTATACCGGAACCGGCATTTATGTCAAACTCCTTACAAGCTCTCTCATATCCCTGCAGGCCAAGCTGATGTCGAAGATCTGCATCAAGATATAACTGCCTTATAGTATCAGCCAATCTCTCTATATTTCCCTCGGGTAGAAGAACACCTGAAACTCCATCCTTTACAGCAGAAGGAATTCCGCCAACATCAGTCCCTATTACGGCTTTCTTATGGAGATTCGCCTCAATGAAAGAATACCCGAAGCCTTCAATATTTGCAGGCATATTCCTGGAGGTCATTACGAAAAGATCACAATTACCGTAAAGCCAGGCAAGTTCGTTCGCATCCACTCTCCCAGTAAAGTGTATCCTTTCAGAGATCGGACTTCGCGCGGCAAAGCTCTTCAATTCGTTTAGATAGGAGCCGGACCCTGCAATTATATACTCTACGGGTATATCAAGCGATTCAAGAGCAGAAATAACATCACGATGCCCTTTATGGGGAACTATTCTGGAAACCGTGAGAAGCTTAAAACCTGTGAGTTTAGTCAATTTCTTAATTGCCTTTGGCTTGATAGATAGAAATTCCTTCGTATCCAACATCGGATAAAGAGTTTCAATATTGGCGATACCTCGTGTTCTGAATTCTGAGGTCAACCAATCGGAAATAGAAATGTTGTGAAAATCCTTTATGGCACGCCAAAAACTCCTTTTGCCCCCCAATAACTGTTTGTTGTTGTAGTGTAAGAAATATACCTTCTCTTTATATCTCTTTAATAAAGGGTGAACAATGAAAAAATTTGGCAGGATATTCGCCAGAATTATTCTATGATAGCCCTCTAGTGACAAGTTCTTAAAAAAGGAATACATTTGAAATATCTCAAGAAATTTATTCCTCTTCAACTTGATAATATTTACATCCTTTTGCATAAAGACCGGACTCATGGTGTTGCCGTCAAGGGGGATGCCCAGAAAATCAAGATCATACTCATCCCTTAGGGAAAGTGCAATATTCTCCACATATTTTGTGATCCCTCCAATAATCGGCGAGAAATCCGTTGAGATGATCAATATTTTATTCGATGATGCCATTTATGAATTCCCTCACACTATTCCCAAAGGCATCAATATCAAATCTCTCTGCATAGATCGCAGCTTTTTTCGATATCTTTTTGTATAATTTGCTATCTGTCAGAACATCCATTATATCTGAAGCGGTCCTATCCAAATCCTTAAAATCCGAAAGTAAGCCCGTTTCTCTGTGCACTATCAGGTTCTTCAAATTGCCCGATCGAGAAGAAATTACAAGAGCACCTGATTTCAATCCCTCGGCAGCGGTAAGGCCAAATGCTTCTTCGGGTGAACTCCAAGAAGGTACGAAGAGAGTCCCTATTTCAGCAACTACCTCATTAAGGTTCTCTGAATACCCTTGGAATCTTACCTTATCAGATAAAGCCTCTCTGATTATCAAAGCATCCAACAGGTCGCGATAAGAGCTGAAAGATGTTTTAAACTCGCATTCCCGGGCTGCCTTTTTTATCTTTCTTATGTGAAGATCGCCTACATTTTTCTCTTCCCCATAAATGAGGAATTCTGCGGAAGGTAAATCCCTCACAATTCTAGAAAATACCAAAAGTGCGAGGTGAAGTCCTTTTTGCGGGACTAATCGCCCGATAAAACCCATTTTTTCAGGATCTTTCTCGGCCTTATATTGAATTTTCTGGAATATCGGGTTCTCAATTACAGGCATATCTTTTCCGAAGCGCTGCCTAACTTCGCTTAATACCGCCAAAGGAAAGGTGTATTTCTCTTTCAAATAGCGATTCAGGAATAAGGTCTTCGCCGGCAAGATGATCTCATTTAAATGCCATATGAACGGTATTGACTTTCTTTTCGAGATGATCGAGCCGTAATACCCACAGCGTATCATCGGAGTATATATAAGATCTATCTTGAACTCATCAATATACTTTTCTATATA
>JAIVYW010000335.1:0-2401 GCA_048635215.1 Candidatus Atribacteria bacterium | reverse complement strand
CAGTCGTGATTTTGGGCTCGCCTTTCCGGATTCGTAGTCTTCTCGTGTGACCTTAAGGTATTTGATGCGCTTGGCAGCTGGGGCAATGTCGAAGTCATCCGTAGTCAAGAAGTCCTTTGCCTCCATGACATACTTCTCGGAGAAACACCAGAGACTCTCATATACCCTTTCGCCATCTTCCTTTAGATAATCAGTTATAAATATATCTGTAAGTTCATCGGGGTATGTCTCTTCGTAGAATTTATAGATTGTTTCAACTCTTTTACAAAGAGTCTCTGTCATATCTATAGACCTCAAATATTTCATGAATTCCTGTTTCATGTTATCTCCTCCTTTTGTGCTGTCCGGACCTCCATAATCATACCTTCAACATAATGAAGAATATGTCCTAAATAATTTACTGCAAATTCTTCACCATCATAATCCCACTGCCATTTAATATCCTTTCCTTTCTGAATTTGATCTTTATACCTGCCTCTTGTGCTTTTTTGACGGTATATGCTGTCAATTGCATGATCCTTTGTCCCAGTTTATAAAATCCTTCCTTACCCACAAAGGACATATAGATACTTGCCAGAAGGGTGTTCAGGCTTTGATTCGAACATATATTCGATGTCGCTCTTTCTCTTTTTATATGTTGTTCCCGCGTCTGAAGGGTCATGACGAATCCTCTTTTTCCGTCCAGATCCACGGTTTCCGAGACCAATCTTCCGGGCAGCTGTCTGATATATTCTTTCTTGACCGAGAAGATGCCGAAAGTGGGTCCGGAGAAATAAATGGGGTTCCCCATACTTTGTCCATTTCCTGTAACGATCTCAAATCCCAATTCTCCCGGAGTTTTCAGAACCGACGCGACCATGGGGTAGAAGGCGGCTATGGGTATCGCCCCATGAGTTTTTATAAGCTCGGTCATTTCTTCCATATCCTCGATCTGTCCATAGAAATTCGGATAGGAGAGTCCGACCCCGGCTGTATTTTCGTCCAATTGCTCTTTGAGAGCGGCGATGTCGGTATGGCCGTCGATCTCCGGTATCTCAACGATCTCAATATCTTCTTTGAATTGTAAATAGGTTTTCAATACGGCAATATACGCGGGATTGACGGTGGAAGAGTATATGAATTTTTTCTTTTTCCCACGAAACAGTCGAAATGCCATAAGAAATGCCTCCGCGAATCCGCTTGCTCCATCATACATGGACGCATTGGTGACGGGCAGCCCGGTAAGCTCGGACATCATCGATTGAAATTCCCAGATGAGCTGAAGAGATCCCTGAGCCGCTTCGGGTTGATAGGGAGTATATGCGGTATAGAATTCACTGCGGGATGAGAGTGCTGAAGAGATCGCAGGGATGAAGTGATCGTAATACCCTCCTCCGAGAAAGCAGGTCAGATCATTGCCCGGGCCGTTCTTCTTCTCATATTCATGGAATTTTCTGCGCAATTCCATTTCCGTCATCCCATGGTTATTAATTGAACCGTAATCATCTGTCAACGATGCGGGAAGGTCATTGAAGAGCTCTTTAATGGAATTAACGCCTATGACCTTCAACATGGAAATTATATCGTCTTTTGATAATTGCGTGTACTTCATCTACCTCTCCGAAAAAGGATAATATTATAAAGTGGACAGGAAATCTTTATATGCCGCTTCGTCCATCAACTCATCAAGCTGTGTTTCATTGAGGACCTTCACCGTGACTATCCAGCCTTCATTCTCGGGATCGGTATTTATCAATTCCGGCTGATCCGTCAGGGCATCATTAAAGGCGACTATTTCAATATCCACGGGAGCCGCGAAATCCTCAGCCGCTTTGACGGATTCTAATGTTCCGATCCTCTCGCCCTTGTCGATACTGCTTCCTTCCGCTTCCGCTTCTACATATACTATATCGCTCAAATGTTCCTGAGCGTAATTACTTATACCTATATGAAAAACATCACCTATTTCCTTGATCCACTCATGTGATTTTGTGAATTTCATGTTTCCTCCTCAATCCTTTTTGTATTGTTTCTTGTAAAACGGCGTTTTTACAATAACGGCCTTTTTATTTTTTCCTCTGATCGATATTTCGATCTGAGTGCCTCTTTTTCTATGTGACCGGGATACATACCCCAGGCCAAGATATTTTTCAAGAAATGGCGCGAAAGTCCCGCTGGTGACGATGCCGACTTCTTCATCTCCGGCGAAAATCGCATAGCCATGCCTTGGAATAGCGCGTTCTTCCATTTCAAATCCGACAAGGGCTCTCGCCGGTTTATTCTCTATCTCTTTCAAGGCTCGGTCTTTTCCTATAAAATCCTTGTTGATATCCATTGCCCACTTAAGCCCGGCCTCAACAGGGGATGTCGCGTCATCAAGCTCATTGCCGTAAAGCATCAATTTCGCTTCAAAACGAAGAGT
>JAIVYW010000334.1:0-2415 GCA_048635215.1 Candidatus Atribacteria bacterium | reverse complement strand
TTTAGATATGCCTTCTGCCACTAAGAATAATGTTGCGCAAATAGTTTTTGATGATAGCTGTAATATGCCTATAGAGCTACGCTCGAGTATTTTGAAGAGAGAGGAAAATAAGGTCAAGTATTTTGCACTATTAAAGAATGATTTAAAGAAATTCTTCAAGAAGGATGACAAGACAGATCTCCCCGAATTGATAGATGGAGATATAATTATGGTCAATAAGAATATTCGCAAGGGGTGGACATCATTTGTGACCTTCATCTCACAACTGGCCATTATATTGAATGTTTTCTACCTGATCTCAAAAGATATCTGATGCTCATCAGGACCGATAATCACTTTCACTCTACCTACTCTCATGATGCTCGCAGTTCGCTTGCCGCGATGATAAACAGGCAGCACGCCATGGGGTTGGAAGTGGTTACATCTACCGAACATTTTGATGCCGACCCATCCGATGGCGGTTTTGGTTTTTATTCATATGAGAAGGTTCGCGATGATATCATCTCATTGAGAAAGGAGTTCCGCATCAAGATACTCCATGGTATCGAGGTCACCTATCAGCCGAAGTACCTCGCCGGCGTAGAGGATTTTCTTTCACAGAACCTCTTTGACCTGATAATAGGGTCGGTACATTATATCGAAGATATTCTGATCCGCCATTGGGCCGCCGCGGCTGGAGACGGCTTCACGCCATACTTTGACCTTATGCTGGAACTGTCTTCATGGGGAGGGATGAATGTTCTGGGGCATCTGGACTATATTAAAAAATACTCTTCCTTATATAAGGAGTCCGTATATTTCGGCAAGATAGAGGGTATACTTCAAAACATCATTGAAAGAGATATCGCCCTCGGCGTGAATACCTCCGGGTATCGGCAAATTCCAGGGGAGCAATACCCTTCACGAAAAATACTTGCCATGTATAAGGATATGGGCGGCCGCTTGATCTCTATAGGTTCCGACTCGCATCATCTATCTCAAATCGGTACAGGATACGGGGAGACAGCGGTGCTTTTGAAATCACTGGGATTCAGAGAATACCATTTTTATGTATCCGGCCAGCCCCATTCCCTAGTGCTCTGATATTGAAAATTATCTGCTTTTTTGCTATAATCATCGCTTCCAAAGGAGAGAGAAATGATTAAAGTTAACATAAACAAGAAAAATTTTGAAATAGAGAAGGGCAGTACGGTTACTCATGCGATAGAAAAATCAGCGCATAAAAGCAAATATCCGACACTGGGCGCTTTTCTGAATAATGAACTTGTAGATCTCGGCGACAAATTGAAACGAGACTGCAAGATAGTGCCGATCGATATTAAATCCCCATCGGGATTAAGGATATACTCCACTTC
Source organism: Candidatus Atribacteria bacterium (assembly GCA_048635215.1). Lineage (GTDB taxonomy): Bacteria > AUK180 > AUK180 > AUK180 > AUK180 > JAGLWT01. The sequence goes on along the minus strand of JAIVYW010000334.1, from coordinate 1,060 downwards.
ATTGTACTTTGTTATGGTAGCCGCGGCGAAGAAACTTTTCCCTAAAGACACATTAATGGTCCAACATTCGCTTTCAGGCGGCCTTTTCATGGAGTTTAAAAAAAGAAAGCTTCTTTCCTTTAAGGATATTGAAGACCTTAAAAGGGAGGCCCGGAAGATCATCAAGGCTGATAAACCCATAAAAAAGGAGACCGTTGATATTGAAGAGGCGATCGAATATTTCAAGAGTCTCGGACAAACAGACAAAATGAGTCTCTTTAAGAATGTATATTCGGATTCGGTAACCTTGTATTCCCTGAATGGTGAAAAAGCCTTCTTCTACGGTCCGCTGGTGCTTTCCACGGGCGTATTGAAAACATTTGACCTGCGCTATTATCCGGGCGGGATGTTATTGCTTTTTCCCAACGGCTCTTCACCTGACAAGGTGCCCCCGTTCAGAGAACAGAAGAAGATATTTGAGGTCTTCCATGAATTTGAGGATTGGCAGAATGTTCTGAATGTCTGCGATGTCGGCTCTTTGAATAAAACGGTCATGAACGGTCAGATCTCTCAATTGATCAAGATATCAGAGGTGATACATGAAAAGAAGATCTCTTATATCGCTGATAAATTGAGAACTCTCGATAAGGTCAAACTTGTGCTTATAGCGGGTCCCAGCTCTTCGGGCAAAACTACCTTCACAAAGCGTCTTTCGATCCATCTGCAGGTCGTTGGCCTCAAGACATCGATGATATCTCTGGACGACTATTTCGTAGAAAGAGATAAAACGCCTGTGGATAAGGACGGGAATAATGATTTCGAACACATTGATGCCATTGATATTCAATTGTTCAATGAGCATCTTATACAGCTTTTCCAGGGAAAGACGGTGGAATTGCCTGCATATAATTTCAAGACCGGTAAGAGGGAACTCAGCGGGCATAAATTGCATTTGGAAAGAGATCAGGTAATTCTGGTCGAGGGGATACACGGACTTAATCCTAAATTGACCCATTATATACCCGAAATAATGAAATTCAAGGTATATGTCTCTGCACTTACGCAGCTTAATATTGATTCC
>JAIVYW010000333.1:0-2362 GCA_048635215.1 Candidatus Atribacteria bacterium | reverse complement strand
CTCTTTTAATCTAGCTGACGTTACCATATTTATTTATTTGATATGATAAGAGTTAGTACATGTCCTCTTCCCCTATTAAAGGAGAATATACTTTTCAACAATTATTTATTTTATAAAATATATGCCAAAAAATCAAGGTAAGGAGGAGATAAAGAAGTTTGGCCGTCAGGTATTTCGCGACAAAATAGGTGAGTAGGACAAATGGCAATATGATGAAAATATTTAGAAGCAGACGGCTTTGAGTCCTTCGCATCGTCATAGGCAGGGAGAAGGGAAGCAAAGGCCTCAGCAGAAGAAAAAGGGAGCTTCCCGCGGAAAGCATCATGAAAAGATACGCGCCGTAACCCAAGCCGGGCAGAATTCCCGATTTAACCATGAGATATACAGCGGCGGCAAACGATAGCGGAAGGATGAATCGCAGTGTCAGCCAATTATGAAATCTGACGAGCTGTTCTCCCCTTGCGGTCGGGCAGTAGCGCAATAGATCAGAACTTTCATGATGTGACGAAAATGAGAAGGAATTGATAATAAGAAATAGAAAATATATGAAAACGCCCGCGACATAAGTGATCAAAGGGCCGTCAGCAGACGATGCCCGTGTTGGATCAAGCTCGCGGACAGCGATAATAACCGCAAGCATAAGCAGAAAGGTCAATACCCTGCCCTTTAATTCCCGTGAACGCCGCAAATAAATATCCAGAAGCATATAAATAGGGTCCTTGCCCGAAATCCCGCTCTTTCGCGGCAAAATAACTTCTTGCGAGCTGTCTCCGGATTCAAATGTCAAAGCGAGATGATGCCGGTATATACCGCTAAAGATCAGATATGTCAGCCCTGCGGACAAAATACAGGCCAGCATCAATAAGGCAATTAACATCAGATCAAATGCGGCCTCTCCGATCATCATTGAAACTACCGGCACAGCGAGAAAATTCGAAATGTAATGTCCAAAGCCGGAAGAGAGGAGTTCGCCCATGCGCGGCCTTATCAAAATGAAAACCAGATATATCAAGGCGGTAAAGATTATATTAAGGTACATCGAGAATTTTCCGGCTCGTATATGCCCCATAAGAACGATTATTATCAAATAGGATGATATAGCGATGAACACGGCAAAAAAGCCAGCGATCAGCACCGGAATGAGCAAAGCGATCAGCATAAGCCAGCTGCCTGTGAAGTACACCCCTATGATCGCGCCGCCCAGCCATATCAGCAAGCCGTTCATAATTGAGTACAGATAGATAAAAAGTATCCGAGAAAGAAAGAGCGTTTTCCGATCGATCGGGTAAGAGATCAGTAAAAGCGTGTCCCGCGGGGAGAACAAGAGGCGTTTCAGCTCCATGGAAGTGATAAGCAATTGGAAAACAAAAAATAAAAGCAGGAATCCCGCGGCATATGCCGTTCCGTCCCGCGGAGCGGTGGAATAAGCCATTACGCCGAAGTTGAATCCGAGAAATAGCGTAATGAGATAGGTTATGGGAATGCTCAAGCGGCCCGATCGGCCGAATTTCTTGCGTCCCCTGAGCTCATTAAGAAAATATGCCTTTAACAGTATCGGAATAATACTGAGATCAGCCATTTAATGTCCGAAGAAGAGCTTCTTCAAGATCAGTGACGGAGTTCTTCTTTAGGAATCCATCCGCCGTACCGGCGTATTTTATCGATCCTTCATCTATTACGATGAGATGCTCCACAAGTTTCTGAACGACCTCAATAATATGCGAGGAGTATATCAGTGTTCCTCCACCCTCTATATGAGAATTGATCATCTTCTTCAAAGAACGCTGCATATGAATATCCAGACCGCTCATCGGCTCATCCAGAAATAATATCTCCGGAGAATGAAGCATGGCGCAGGCTATCAGCGCCTTCTGCCTGTTCCCTTTGGAAAGCTGAGAGATCAGCGAATGAGAGTATTGCCCCAGGTCGAATTCCTCCATCAGCGACAGCATTCTTTTTTTGATATCGTCTTTGGACATTTTGTACAATCGTCCGTGTAAGACCATTTGTTCATGCACCGTCAGATTCGGGTATAATATCTGATTCTCGGGAACATATCCGATCTTCTTTTTGATGTGGTTCTGATTTGGGTCGAACGGCATATCCCAATAGCGGATATCCCCTTTATCCGAGTACAAGAGCCCTGTGAGTATATTCAATGTGGTGGTCTTGCCCGCGCCATTGGGGCCGATATATCCGGTTACCTTGCCTTCAGGGATATTCAGATCGAGCGAATTAAGGACCTCTTTCTTTCCGTAGCTTTTACAAAGACCCTTAACGCTGATGATATTTCCCAATCAGACCTCGGTCTTCATCGGGTCGTAATATTCCCTGCCGCCCTTAAAATTCTCGATCCTGTCCA
>JAIVYW010000332.1:0-2425 GCA_048635215.1 Candidatus Atribacteria bacterium | reverse complement strand
TTACATCGGGACAGACAGTCGTTCGGCACGAACGAAGTGTGATGTGTCACGTGTGAAGTGGAGATAAGAAAAGGGATGGATGTTTCGCGTTGCTCAACATGACAGAGGACAGGTCAAGCCCTGTCCCTACAAATATACTTCAATTATTCCTTTTTCAATTTCCACTTGTGACTTGTGCTCTTGTGCACTGCGAAGCTTGTCCCATATCTTAATTCGTTCCGATATTCTATCCCTTTTACGAATGATTCTAATGAAATTAACGAAATACTGATTTTTCGGTTACGGATGTGGATATTGCTTTGTTCTCCATTTCTTCATTGTATTATCCCACTTTACACTTCACACCTCACACGTACAAGAAGATGGATTCCCTGCTTCCGCGGGAATGACAGAGGGGATGGATCCTTCGCGGAAAAGCTCAGGATGACGCCCAAGAAGGACAGGTCCTGCCCGGTTCCTAAGATTATTCTCCCCATTTTCCACTATTCATTTTTCACTATCCACTTCTCTATAATCCTCTAACCTCTTCTCTAATTGTATTTTCCCACTTTACACTTCACACTTCACACTTTTTAATGTCTCCGGCGAACGATATACTATATTTTCAATATCAACGGCTCCATTACAAATAACGGAGTTAGCGCGGGAAGGCCGAGAAATGAAATGAAGGTCTGCAAATCCGTAGGAAGGAATCCCGCGGGAGAAGAGGCATTCAATCTTTCAATTTTCACCTCATCATAACCCTTCTCTTTGCATAATTCTTCTATCACCCCGTAGAGAGTCTCGGTCTTATCTATAAGTTTGATCTTTTCTGCCTGTACGCCTGAATATATCCGCCCGCCTGCTAATGTTCTCAATTCCTCCAATTTAATATCTCTTGAATCCGTGATCCTCTTCAAAAACAGATTGTAGAAATCGGTGAGGTAGAGTTTAAACTTTTCCCTTTCGCGATCGGTAAAAGGAGTAAATGAGGAGAAGACATCCGTGTTATTGCCTACTGCTATTGTCCCCTTGCCGATGCTGAGTTTTTTCAGGAGTCCGGCAAAATTCATCTTACCGCCAAGTACACCTATGCTGCCGGTGAGTGTAAACGGGGAAGAGTATATCCTATCAGCATTTATTGCGATGTAATACCCGCCGGAACCAGCGATATCCAGCATATAGACATAGACTTTTTTGCCCTTTTTCTTAAGATCCTCGGTGAGTTCAAATATCAGATCGGACGCGCTGCCCGATCCACCCGGGCTATCAACAAGGACCAAGATCTCATCAGACGGATGCGCTTCTATCTTCTTACTAAGGCGCTCCCATAATTCCGGCGTGATACTTGTTTCATTTGTAAAAGGAAGGCCCCCTGATCCGGGCTGGTCCTTTACGATACCGGAAAGCAGGACTACCGGAAGTACTTTGTTATCTTCAACACCCCAATTCGCTATGTATTTCTTTCTTATGGAAACGAGACGCGGCTTATTCTTGAAGTGCTCTGCGGGGTCTTTTATAAATTCCGTTGAATCTATCATTCCCTTTTCAAGAGCATCAGCAGCGGAGAAGAGGAAATTCTCTTCAGACAGCTTATCTAGATCAATGCCCCTAGAAGCCTTTATTCCATCTACGATCATATTGTAGAAATCGCCCAAAACCATCTCGATATTGCTCTTTGCCTCTGGGGAGGGATCGTCTCTCATAAATTGCTCAGCTGCGGCTTTGTGTGTACATTCGTCAGGGCGTAGGAATTCCCCTTCTATGCCAAAACGCTTTAGCGCTGATTTGAAGTAGAGTGATTCTCCTCCAAAACCGGAGAGAAACATTGAAGCTCCTTTGTCCATTACTATCTTGGTAGCAATGGAGGCAAGATAATACCCCACCAGCGAGGTGGAAGACGAAAGCTGAACAACGATCTCACGATCCTTGGAGGCCGAAGCGAATCTCCCGATAACGGTGCGCAACTCATGGATCTGTGTCAATGAAAGATTATTGGGGCCGATCTTAATATACATGCCCTTTGCCGCATCATTATCTATTTGATCGGCGATATTCTTTATTAATGCCCAGAAATCGATCGCGCCTCTCGAGCCGAAGAATCTGAAGATACCCCGAGAACCACTGGGAAAATAGGAAAAACTGCCCTTTAGATCCAATCGATAGATCCGGTCTTTCTTTCCATACTTCTTGTCGGTGCCGTCATCTGAAAGTGATGCCGAAGAGATCCTGTAATTATTCTCATCCAGATACGATACGCTTGATCTGCTGCTTCCCGAGGTAATTGAGATACCGCCCCATAACTCCCAATGATCCTCCTCAAAGTAATTGAAATCGGAGAAAAGGGATATCTTATCAGCAATGCCCAAGGATGCTCCCGCATGAAAATAGGTCTTTTCCAAATAATCCGTCTCATCGCTTTTCAGATCCGTGATAGCGTCAAGTG
>JAIVYW010000331.1:0-2464 GCA_048635215.1 Candidatus Atribacteria bacterium | reverse complement strand
TGATTTTTCCACGCGAAAAAGGAAAACAAACACGCATCCGTCATTCCTGCAAAAGCAGGAATCCATCCCCTTTCTTATCCCCACCCCGCACATCGTACATCCAACCTCGTACTCAGTCTGCGCAGCAAACTGTACGCTTCTGCTTTCACATATAGATCAAATAAACTACCATTATACCGATATCGGCAAGAAAATGGCTGATGACAGGTGCGTAAATAGATCGATAATGTAATCTCATATGGCCAAAGAAGATCCCGGAAAGAAAGATCGAAGCGGAAAAAAGGACAGCGGTGCCGGATGAGAATAATATGCTTGTAGTTACGATATGATGAAGTGTAAATAGGCAGCTGGAAAGTAGAAGAGCTCTTCGTGGCCCAATGAAATGCCTCAACCCGCCAAGGACATATCCCCTCCAGAAGAATTCTTCCACAGTAGCGTTGGCGATCGTCATAAACATCAGAAACATCCCCATATTCGAATCCGTTACTCCCCATTTGGATGTAAGCTCCAGTATCCCTTCCATATCCAATACGCTGCTTCCGAAGATCCTGAAGAAGATGAAGATGACGGCGAATATTGCCGCGCCCGTAACAAGGCCGGGAAGGAGGGCTCTTTTAAAATTGCGAAGAGCAATGATGCGGGAAAATGAAAAGCCGAAACCTCTTGGAAAAATATGAAAAAAAGGCACAAGCAGGCATAGGAAGATATGATACCCGAAAAAAGTGATCCAAACATTGCTGATATATTTCAAAGAAAAATAGATCCAGAAAGAAGCGGCAAGCGCGGATAATATTATTATGAACAGATCTTTGGGAAAACTTTTTCTACTCAATCTTAAATACCATTCCCGTGAAGCGATGACATGAACAACTCCTCTAGTTTTAGTTTAATGGAGTTTCAAAATTTTGTCAAATCCATGATTCTTGACTGAAACGGATCGTAAATTAAACATCCTCTAATTCGTAGGTGTAGGCTCCCTTCTGAGATTCACGCTCCGATAAGATATATTGACCGCAATTCGAACCGATCTTATTCTCTTCATTCTCTCCGATACTGTGTATCACCTCAAAGCCAGCATCTGCAAATTCTTCTACGAGCCGTTTCTGGAATGCGGCGTCTGATGAATCCAATCCGTGTTTTACCGCGGAATAGGTAGGATTGACCGGAGTGATCTTGATGATGAATTTCTCCTTGTCGAAGATGTCGGCAAGATGGCGCACATCAACACTGATCTTCTCGGATGCTGCGAAATTCAAGGTGATCTTTCTTTCGCCCTGGGAGAAGAACTTGTTTCCATAATCCGCGATCTGCTGCAGATCCCATTTATCTATCGGCATCATATGGTCTCTTTGCGTTTTATCCGTTGAATGAATTGAAAATTGTAATTGGAAATTCTTTCCGTACAGGGTGTTTTTTATCGCGATCAAGTCCTCAAAAAAGTTTTCTGTTCCCAGAGGAGCAATAGAAGATACTGAAGGCATCAGCGCTCCTTTGTATTCATAGCGGTGCGGAAGCTCACACAGAACATCCAGCACGGCAGAGTTAAGCGACGGTTCTCCCATTCTCGCAAATTGTACCTTCAGCCGCTTCGTCTCTACGATACCGTTGGCATTGGCGGAATACACCATATGGTCACATTGAAAAAGGATATCGTCAGAAGTCATCTTGCCATGATAAGCGCCTCCAGCATCGCAGAATAGACACCCGGAAGGACAACCGAAGAGAGTGGAAAGTATCATCACCCATTTCTCTGTTTTTGATAATGGGGGCTGTATGGATTCCACGAATTCCACTTTCTTGCCGTCAATATCAGCTATATATACGGTCGCGATCTCACTTTTTTTCGTTCTTTTAATTACTTGGCGCATGTCCAATATCTCTCAGTAATTTCATTGCTGTCCTCAGGCCGTCACCGGCAGCGATACCCGCCTGCCTGAAAAGACCATTCACTATGTCGCCGCAAAAATATATCCCGCTTTGCTTAATATCAGGTCTATATAATGGGGAGGGTTTTCGGCCGCATGCCAATAGGATGTGGTCAAAATCCATGGTAAAATTATCGTCACCTTTCACACGCAGACATATCTTGCCGTGATCACAGATCGAGATACCGGAAATTTCGATCCCTATGTGTATGTCAATATTCTCACACCGAACTACTTCGTTCTGAAGAAGCGGCAGGGCAGTGGAAATAGAACGCTGAACGATATGTACCTCATTTCCTCTTTCTTCAAGGGTCAAGGCTTGATCATAAGCCGCGTCGCTGCCCCCGATGATACAAATCCGCTGGGCGGTCAGCAGCATCTCGCTTACATTATAGTGAATATTTGTGTCGGGAAGGTTCTTGAGGCCATGGATGTTCGGGATTATCGGAACCGTGCCCGCGGCAATAATAACATTACTGCTCACATATTCCTCTGATATACTTTTTAGTATCCACTCGCCCTCATGCTTTGAAAGATCA
>JAIVYW010000330.1:0-2474 GCA_048635215.1 Candidatus Atribacteria bacterium | reverse complement strand
GAAGGTAAATGATATTCCCCTCACCGAGATCAGCGGCCGTCCGCTATTTGAGAATCTTACTCCTCTTTTTCCTGATAAGAAAGTGAAATTGGAATATGATAAGAGTGTTTATTCCACAAGAGTGATGGATCTGTTCATTCCCATCGGCAAGGGTCAAAGAGCTATGATAGTTGCTCCTCCCCGAACCGGAAAAACGATCATCTTGAAGCAGATCGCCGGTTCCATCGCCGCAAATCATCCGGAAGTGGACTTGATCGTGCTGCTTATTGACGAGAGGCCGGAAGAGGTTACAGATATGATACGCTCGGTGAAAGGCGTAGTTATCAGTTCAACATTTGACGAAGCACCTCATCAGCAGATACAGGCCGCTACCATGACCTTAAAATATGCAAAACGCCTTGTAGAAATGGGTAGAGATGTCGTTATTCTCATGGACAGTCTTACACGATATGCCAGGGCTAACAATTCAGTTCAACCGTCCTCCGGCCGTGTACTTTCCGGCGGTCTTGAGGCATCTGCCGTGAGAGAGCCGAAAAAATTCTTCGGCGCCGCGAGAAATACTGAGGAAGGCGGCAGTCTTACTATTGTTGCAACAGCTCTTGTAGATACCGGATCCAGGATGGATGAGGTGATCTTTGAGGAATTCAAAGGCACCGGAAATATGGAAATACATCTTGACAGGAACCTTTCTGATCTTCGCTTATTCCCCGCGATCAATCTTCAGAAATCGGGAACAAGAAAAGAGGAAATGCTTCTGAGCGAAGAGGAGTACGGCAAGGTTATACTTCTCAGAAAGATCCTTAAGGATATGAACCCCATCGAGCAGATGGAATTTATTCTGAGATTCATGAAAAAGACAGAGGATAATGCGGAGTTCCTCTCCAATATGCACAAGATGTAAGATGGTTTCTTCGCGTTTTATTCGAAATTTCTCAATTATTGCCCATATAGACCACGGAAAATCAACTCTCGCGGACCGCGTAATTGAGATCACTCACGGTATTTCCGAAAGAAAGATGACAAGCCAGGTTCTGGATAAGATGGATATTGAAAGAGAGAGGGGCATCACCATCAAGGCGCAGCCGATCTCGTTACAATATCAATCTGATGACGGTAATGTATATCAATTGAATCTAATTGATACTCCCGGCCATGTCGATTTTTCCTATGAGGTTTCAAGAAGCCTGGCGGCTTGTGAAGGGGCGCTGCTGCTTGTTGACGCGACGCAGGGGCTTGAAGCGCAGACCTTTTCCCATATGTATCTGGCATTTGATCAAAATCTTGAGATCATCCCCGTCTTAAACAAAATGGACCTTCCCACAGCCCGTCCGGAAGAAAGTTATAAAGAGTTGAAGGCCGCCTTCGCATTTGAAAAAGAAGAGGTTTATGCTATCTCCGCAAAAACAGGTGAAAATGTCCATGAACTCCTGGAAGCCATCATTAAGAAGATACCGCCACCCCCTGATTCAGAATCCGATATTACCCGTGCCTTGATATTTGACGCGGATTTCAATATGTTCAGGGGCGTTATCCTCCATGTGAGAGTCTTTGACGGTTCTATCACCAAGGGCGAGAAGCTCATTCTCAACTTTTCCGGGAAACAATATGAGGTATCCGAGGTCGGAACTTTTCAAGAGGAAATGACTCCCTGTGAGCGCCTGGACACAGGAGAGGTCGGATATGTGATCGCCGGTATCAAGAATATTAAGGATGTTTCCATAGGGGATACGGTTTTTAAAAGCGGCAAACCCGGAGAGCCGTTAAAGGGATTTGAGCATGTCAAACCCATGGTATATGCCGGGATCTATCCGACAGACAATGAGGATTACGAGAAACTAAAGGTCTCTTTGGGTAAAATGACATTGAATGATTCTTCTCTGGAGTACAAGCCGGAAACCTCACCCAGTCTGGGTTTTGGCTTTCGCGCGGGCTTTCTGGGCATGCTCCATATGGAGATCGTTGCCGAGCGTCTTCGCCGTCATTTTGATTCGGAGGTGATATTTACATCCCCATCCGTTGTTTATAGAGTGATAATGAAGAATTCGGAAATTCTTGAGATCCACGGTGCCGAGACATACCCCGATCCTGTAAAGATCGACCATATTCAAGAGCCTATTGTGAACGCGACTATCGTGAGTACGATCAATTATGTGGATCCTCTGATAAGGGTCATCGAAGAAAAGCGTGGTAAATTGAGCAAAGATATCGAATATCTGGGAGATGACAGGATCATTCTGCATTTTGATATTCCGTTGAGTGAGCTGATCACGAATTTCTTCGACCGTATGAAGAGCGTCACAAGAGGGTATTCCTCTCTGGATTATTCAAATATTCATTACTGGACCTCGAATATCGTCAAGGTTGATATTAAGATGAATGAAAAATCTGTACCGGCTTTTTCCTTCCTTGCTGAGCGCAGCTGCGCGGAATCCCGCGGTGGAGCGATCATTAAAAAATTGAAAGGAGAGATCCCA
>JAIVYW010000329.1:0-2476 GCA_048635215.1 Candidatus Atribacteria bacterium | reverse complement strand
ATCAGAAACCTTAAATACCGGCCTGAGCAGCTCGGATTCTTTGAGATCGGCAATGTTTTCTCAGACGAGGAAAAAGAGCGCATATCCATATTGATGTACGGAAAAAGATGGGGAAATAACTGGATCACCGGCAGCGAAGAAAAGATCGCGGACCTCTTTGACCTGAAAAGTGAATTATCCGCGATATTCAATTATTTGGACATTAAAGACAAGATCGAGTATAAGAATGTTGATCTGCCGTACTTCGTGCCCGGCAGATCCGGCGAAATACTCCTTGATGGTGCGCAGATCGGCTGGTTGGGACAGGTAGAACCCGATAACATTCCTTCAAAACGGATAAAGTACCCTGTGCTTTCGGCAGAATTTGATCTTAAGGCGCTTTATAGCGATGAGATAATTACTTATGGACACTTTTCCATGTTCCCTGAGATAGAAAGAGATCTGGCACTCGTTTTTCCTGATCAACCGGTCAATGCTGAAGTAATTTCAGCGATCAGCTCCGCCGCGGGAGAAATGCTAAAAAGTATTGAACTGAAGGATGTGTATAAACTGAAAAACAAGGCATTTTCAATGATGTACCGGCTCACATTCCAATCCGGGAAGAAAACCCTGAAGGATAAGCAGGTAGATTACTTCATGACTCAGATAATTAAAGCAATAGAGGGGGATTTTGATGCCAAACTCAGGTAGATCTGAAATGGAGATAGAGATCGCTGAACTTGTGAAGAATCTCTATAAGTATTTTAAAAAGGTCGAAAAACTCAAAATAAGTCATATTGAAATGAAGGACGAGCTGAAAGGGATCAGAGATGAATTAGTGGAGATCAGGGACCAGATCTCCGAATACAGGAAGATCGAAGATGCAAAAAATTAGAATAAACATCGGGGGCGAGCATTTTACATTAGAGACCGATACACCTGATAAGGTCAAAAATATAGAAAGATTCATACATGAAAAGATAGAGCTCGCTTCTAAGGCGACCGGCCTGAACGACACCAGGAAAAATCTTACCTTTGCATTTCTTTCTGTTGTAGTCGAGATGTGGGACAATGTTAAAGAGACCTTTGGTGTGGATGATGGTCAGGAAACTGCCAAGTACAGGATAGAAGTACTGAATACGAAGATAAAAGAGAAGATAGAGGAGTTAAATGATGGATTGGATTAGTTCAAAGAAAATAGACACCTTCAGGACCTGCGGATACCGGTATCATGAGATGTATTTGAATAAGAGCAGAGAGAAGGGCAAGTGGGAACCGAATTCAAATTATCAGAACCTTGAGAAGAATATTAAGAAGGGATTCGAAGAAAGATCCAAGATATTCCGCGGCAGGATCCCCGCCCTCGAGTACGGCCTGGACTTCACCCGTCCGGATAAATTTAATAAGGAGGCGATAAAGTATTGTGAAGAGAAATTCAATGAATTCTTCGAGAACAATAAGATCACGAAGTTCGAAAACAGGTTTAAACCTGTTTTTTCCCGATATGACTCTAATTACGGCTTCTTTTCGCCTGTATCCTTCACAGCGCTTCTAAATGGAGTCAGCACCGCGTTTTATGTCAATATAAGCGGTTCTGTAAAGAGTGCCGAGAACCTTCCGTGGGATACTGAATACATTATCAATTGCTGGATACTTTCCAGAGAGCTGAAAGATATTAAAGGTATTGCGTTCATATATCCCTTCTCAGGTGAGATATTCTCGGCTGAGATCACCCGTGAGCATGTAGATGCAGGGTTAAGCGCGGCGCAGAAATTCCTGCACGATCTGTCAGTTTCAAACAAAAAATCCCGGCGCAATCCTTTTTGTGATTGGTGTGATTTTCAGGGGTAAATCATGTTTAAAAAGTTTTTCCAAAAGCGTATACAAAAAGATATTTCGAAACTTGAAGAAGCACGAAAAAAATGTATCCTTATGTTGCAATCTAAAGGATTATCGGAAAATGAAATAACTCAAGTTGAAAGTACTTCCTATAAAAAAGCATCTATAGGATATGTTGATAATCCTAATATCCAAGCTGCATTACATATCTATTTTGAATCTCTTAAAAAGGAAGCCTTAAAAATCGGGCATGATGTTGCATAACCTATGTTACGTTCAAAATAAAGCAAAGAGGATAACATGATAGAGGAAACCAAAGATATGGTTAGTGTTGATTTTTATAACACCAAATTAACCGCTATAAAAAAAGATGGTGATACCTATATTGCCATGAAGCCTATTGTTGAAGGAATAGGGCTTGAATGGAGTGGGCAGCATAAAAAGTTATCTGATAAGAAAAAATTCAGTTGTGTAGATATCTACACAACTGGAAAAGATAACAAACAATATCAAATGCTTTGCATCCCGAGGATTAAAGAAAGTATTCGGGCAGATAATCATAACTGTAGGAAAGTAGCCAAGGGATGCGCAAACACCCCTTGGCATAGTTTCATAACAATAGAACCGAAATGAAAACCGCAAAAGCTATAATAGCTTT
>JAIVYW010000328.1:0-2484 GCA_048635215.1 Candidatus Atribacteria bacterium | reverse complement strand
GCTTTTCGCAAAGGGGCTGATCGCCCAGAAAAGTGAAGAATTCAGCGGAGCGGAGATGCTATTTAAGAAAGTGATCGGGATCAATAAATACTTTGTTGATGCCTATTATCAGCTGGGGGTGACCCGCGTTCTTGCTGGGCGGGACCAGCAGGCCATGGTACCTTTTCAGCAATGTCTTAAATACAAACCGGATTTTATTCCTGTTCTGGAAATTCTAGGATCCAATTATGAGAAGCAGGGCAAGTCTGAAATGGCGGTCGAGAAGTATGAGAGTGCCGTTAAGAGCGCTCTTGATAAATCACTTTTCAACGACGCGAAAAAATTGCTGACAAAGATCATTATGCTTGACCCGAATAATATTCCCGCCTTGGAAAGATTGAAATCATTGGGAGAGGATGTACCCGATGCCCCGGCAGCTCCGATCTCGGCACAAATAGAATCAGAGGTCAGGGAAGCCGCTATGGTAGATGACACCAAAAGCGTGTCGGCTCTTAATATGGATATCCCTGCAGTTAGCATTGACTTTACTACCAAGCGCAAACTCGCAGACCTTCTGGATGAGGCAAATAAATTTCAGGTTGGCGGACTCGATGACAAGGCGGAAGAGAATTTCAGAAAAGTATTAGCGATCGACCCCAATAGTGAAACGGCATTGAACGCTCTGGCTGAAAATCTCATGATGATGGGAAATAACAACGATGCCGTAGGATTTTACAAAAGCCTGATCAAGGTGTTTTACAATAGAGGGGAATTTGAGGATGCCGTAAAAATATATACCAAAGCTTTGCAATTAGCGCCCGCTGACAAGGAATTACCTCTTTTCAAAGATGAGATCGAAAAGCGGAAAAGCGTCATAGCTCAGATGGAAACGGGTGATTTTGATAATATCGATGTTTCTGAACCGGACGAGCCTGTGCCTTCTATGGACGAGATGCCTATCGAGGCACCACCGGCAGAGCCCGTAGCGGCGGCACCCGAACAGACAACAAAAAGCACCCCGGCACCAGAACAGGCCGTTGCAAGTCAAACGGTCAACGCAGAGGAAATGAAAGGCGAGGATGAAGAGGATTTCGTTGACAATTTTGCCGAAAAGGTAGGAGAGGTCATTGGCGATGATCTGCAGGGACATTACGACATGGGTATCGCATTCTATCAGATGCAGCTCTTCTCTAAGGCCATTTATGAGTTCCAGGTTGCCTCCAAAGAGCCGGATCTTTTCCTTCCGGCCTGTGAACAGATCTCTCAGTGCTTTCTCGATCAGGGGCTTCCCGAGGCTACACTTAAATGGATCGACAAGGCCTTTGTCATCAGTAATATAGAAGAAACCGCAATGCTGAGCTTAAAATTTATTCAGGCGACCGCATATGAAATGCTGGGGGATAAAAATCAGGCATTCAAGATCTTCCTGGAAATATATCAGGATAACGCTAAATTCCACAATGTGGGGAAAATTATTAAGAGAATGAAAAAGGAGTTAAATCTTGGCACTCAGAGCACAATGGCAGCGGAGATGAAAGGTACGGATAACATTATGCAATCCTTGAACAATGTTACCGGCGAAGCGGAAAAAGGAAAAGTTTCGCCCGACACACAGCTACCTCCCGCCGCACCTGTTGAAAAGAAAGAGGATGACAATAAACCGCCTCCTCCCGCAAACCCCAAGATCAGCTTCCTTTAGGATAAGGTATGAATGTAGAGGAATTTTTTAATTTAAAAGAACATCCCTTCAAGACAACTGTCGACGAAAGGTATTATTTCAGTTCAATGCAGCATACAAATGCATTTGATAAAATAAAATATCTGATCGACACCATGGGCGGGCTATCCGTACTCATAGGCGGAGCCGGAATGGGAAAGTCTATGCTGGCACGCCGGCTTATTATGAATCTCAACCCTGATCAATATGAGTTCGGCCTCATTATTGTAATTCACACCGAGATCCCTGGAGTCTGGCTTCTGCGCCAGATAGCCAAGCTGATGGGGGTGGAGAACGCCGATGAGAAAGACCCCATAGGGACCATTTCTAGATTATACGCCCGTTTGACCGAATTGCATTCTCAGGGCAAGAAGCCCGTGATCCTGATCGATGAGGCCAATATGCTGACAAAAAAGGATCAGATGGAAGAACTCCGGGGACTGACCAATTTGGAGATCAACGGCCAGAAGATGATCAATATTGTCCTTCTCGGCATTCCCGAACTTGAGGATTCTCTGCGGTTGGACCCAGCGTTGGCGCAAAGAGTGACCGTCAAGATCACGCTTGGGCCGATGCAGCAGGGCGAGATCCGCAATTATATAGAGCACCGTATAAAATTCGCGGGAGGATCACCGGATATGTTCGACCCTGATGCCTACAATATTATTTACAATATCACGAAGGGAATACCCCGACTGATAAATACACTTTGCTACAATGCGCTTTGGCAGGCAAAAGATGCCGGAATGAAGAAGATCGATGCCAATATACTGTCGGATGTGGCAAAG
>JAIVYW010000327.1:0-2497 GCA_048635215.1 Candidatus Atribacteria bacterium | reverse complement strand
CCTTCAAAGGCTGAAACGCCATACTCATATCCGTCTTGCCATCCTTCAAGAGCTGTACATATCCGTCAATAACGGAAATAGAATCCTTCAAGGTGCGAGTAAAAAGATTGCCGAAGCACTCCTTCTGCGAGTACATCTCCATAAGTTTCTTATCAAGCTCGCTTATTCTCTCTTCCTCTCTACCCAGGATAAACAAGGTGGCGACGAAATACAAAAATGGTTCGATCATCCCCCTGTCGGTGATCTGAGATTCCGGTATAAGGAATGCGGCTACGAATGGGTCTTCGAGTATTTTAAAGCAGAGGTGATCCACACCGCCGATATTTATCTTTCCGGAATTGTTGAGCTGCTCGAGGTCAAGGATCTTATTCGGCGCTATATCGGTTTTGCCGTTGATATCAGCGGTTATGACCACATTGTCAATAAGAGCGACAAAGGAATTTATGGAGAAGCGCTTATTCAGCCGTACAATAATATTTTCAGCGGTCCTTCTCTCAAATGTATCGGAGGTGTCAACGCTCGAATGTTTTTTGCCTATATTGAACCCGTAAAAGACCTTATCCATAATGGAGGAAAGAGATTGGTCCAAGTCATAATAGGAAAGTGTAACGAATGTATATTTCTGATCTTCGGGTTTGTAAAATTGGATCGAGGTATTACCTAATTCCGGTATTATCCTCTGCATATGGATGAAACATTCCCCTGTGGCATCGAATTCCTTCAGCAGGGCCTTCAGAAAGCCCTTTAGCTCGCTGAAATATTCATTTGTGAATGGTAGATCTCCTGAACTTAAGACCTTCTTGACATTGCCTTTTTCTGCTAAAAAAGAAAAATTTAACACGGGACTCTAATTTACCTCTCTTATATAAGCCAGAGAGAAAGTATCTCCAGATTCTTATTGGTTTGGCGAAGCCTCATTGAGAGGGTCTGGATAACGAGTTCGAGAAATTTATTGGCAAGATCAGGTTTTTCCTTTCTCAACTTGTCATAACCCTTTCTTTCCATAATGAGAAGCTTCGAGTCCTCAAAACTCCTTACGGTCGCGGATCTGGGATAATTATCAAAGAGGGACATCTCACCAAAGAGTTCGCCCTTCTCAAGTATCTTCAATGTCTGATCCTCTCCCATCACTTCCCGCTCAACCCTGACCTTTCCGTCGACCAGCAGGAAGAGTTCCTGTCCTTCCGATTGTTCATTGACGATTATCTCATTAACTTTGAACAGTTTTTCTTCAAAATACTCAATGAACCCTTTAAGGTCTGTATCGTTCCACTGTCCGAAACCTTCAAATTTCTTAAGATCAGAATATTCCTTCATTCCCTCTCTCCTTTTTTAAATTAAGCCTGGAATTAATAACCTCCAGGTGCAGTTCAACTACCTGCTTGGATGATTCATGATCAGATACCTCTACGAACCATTCAAAGAGCAGTTTTGCCTTAGTCAGTATGCCGGCGTTCTCTAAGATCATACCGACATTGAACAGGGCTTCGATATACATCGGGTCAACCGATTTTATTTTCTCTAATATTGGAAGTACTTTTTCAAATTTACCTCTGTTTACATAAAGAAAAATGATCGTCAGAAGCAATGTGATATTATCAGGGAACTTCTCAATACTTTTTAAAACGGCGCTTTCCGCCTCAGAAAATTCATATGAAAAGAAGTAGGCGTAGGAAAGCAGAGAAAGTATTTTAGGCGACTCATTTCCCCTTGTCATCTCGTCCTTGATGAATGTTATGAGTTTCTCCAAACTTCCCCTTCTTAACATGAATTTCCCTATTTCCAATACAATGCTAGGGCTCTTCGGGTGACGCGCCAATTCCTCTTCAAGGTCGATCTCATATTCAGGAGGCAGGATCTTTCCGATACCAGCATGAAGAAAGCTGTTTCCAATATTGTAGGATTTCAGCTTATCAACCACGATATTTGACTCCTCGATCTCACCCAGATTAAAAAGAAGGACACCATAATTGGAAAGCAGAGTAATATCATCCGGGAATTCCTTCAAGCCCTCTTTGAAATACTTCTTTGCCAGAACCTGGTTTCCGAGCTCATTATAAATAAGCCCCATTGAATTATAAGTAAGCGGGTCATTCTGCATGACCAGGGATTTCTTGAACGATTGGAGGGCGGCTTTGTAATCCTTTAATTCCCATAGAAGAAAGCCGAGCTTATTATTCGACTGAGCGTCCTTAGGAGTGCCTATCTCACTATTGAAGAAATCGAGATGATGAATTCGCTCATTGTAGTACTCGATGGTTCAGCGACAATGAAATGGTTGGAATATGAAACTATAGATTCAATATCTATAGGTGCCAAGACATTTAAATGTCAACTTGAGAATACTGACAATAGTATCACTGATTCATATGATGCTTATGATACTGCTGTGATTTATGTAGATGATACAATAGTTTTCAATGGCCGAATAGAAGAGATAATCCCTAACGAATCTGAGGCCACCATAGAACTGGCAGGCAAGGATTATATGGGGGAC
>JAIVYW010000326.1:0-2503 GCA_048635215.1 Candidatus Atribacteria bacterium | reverse complement strand
CGTGTGCTCTTCCGATCTACGTTTATCAATCTGGGGAATATGAGCGGTGCAAAAACATTCTGACTTATATTCAATGGATTGGTTATTTGGAGCATATCTTCCTGATACCCGTAAGACTGATACAATTTGTCTTCAGATACTGTAAGTGTAACAGTTTCATGAAATCCCCTTCCGGCGATCACATGTTTCAGGTCATCCTTGAAATCCCTGTATTTATTGAGCACCAAAGGGCCGCGAATATACGGGCGGACAGCGGGTATGCGTTCAAAAGAATATATCCTGCCGACCTCTTCTACCAGATCGATCTCCCTTTCAATATCATGATATCTGAATGTCGGAACGGTGACCTTCATTGATGACTCGAGAAGTTTTTCTATCTTGAACCCCAAACGCAAAAGGATGTTAGTTATCTCACTGCTCTCCAGCGAAACACCAAGGATACCCTTTATGGTCTGCTCCTTCAATACGATACTCCTGACTGCCGGAGCGGGGGCTGAAACATCTATCACATTGGAGTTCGCTTCGAATGTCGTATATTCCCTGAAATGCTTCATTATCCGCTTCAATGAGGTCTCAGGAGCATTGATATCCACTCCTCTTTCATATCTGTATGCGGCATCTGATTTTATTCCGAGGCGGTTCTTGGTCTTTCTGATCAATGAAGGTTTAAAAACAGCGCTCTCAATAGCGATATTCTTCGTGCTGTCGCTTACTTCACTATTGGCGCATCCGATCACTCCCGCAATAGCGAGTATCTTCTTCTCATCAGCGATTACGAGGTCGGTAGATTGTAAAACCCGCTCTTCCCCATCAAGGGTAATTGTCTTCTCACCCTTTTTCGCGAAACGCACGATGATATTGCCTTGTATCTTGTCCGCGTCAAAGAAATGTGTGGGATGTCCGGTTTCAAAAAGATTATAATTCGAAAGATCCACCAAGAGGCTTTTCGGATTTGTATCCATAGCTATCAAGGCATTCTTGATCTCTTGAGGTGATGAAGGATTCTCAATATTTTTAATATAAAGAAGAAGATATTTAGGGCATGCTTCCAGATCCTTTATCTCGACCCTTATCGGAGATTCAGTATTCCCTACAATGGAATCAACAATTTCCAGAGGCCTCGCTCTTTTGCCGGTGATAGCGGCTATCTCTCTGGAGAGGCCGTAATGTGACAGGAGATCGGGTCGGTTTGGAGTAATTTCGATCTCAAATATCGTATCGTCGAAATAATCTTTGAAGCTCTTTCCTTTTTTAAGATCACTTTTGAGGATGAAAATGCCTTCATGGTCGGTACCCAGCCCCAATTCCTTTGTCGAGCAGAGCATCCCCTCAGATTCAATTCCTCTGATCTTGGATCTTTTTATCTTCATATTCCCGGGCAGAGAAGCTCCGACCTTCGCCAATGGGACTATCTGACCTTTTTTTATATTAGTCGCTCCGCAAACGACCGAATAAGTTTCTTTCCCGTCGGTAACGGTGCAGATCTGAAGTTTATCCGCCTGCGGGTGGGGCTCTATCTTATTTATCTTCGAGATCACAATATCCGAAATGTTCTCCAGCAGCATATGGCAGCCCTCTACTTCGGATCCGCTCATTGTAAGTTTCTTATAGAGTTCGTCTTCGGAGAGCTCGATATCAATATATTTCTTGATCCAATTTAAACTGTATTTCATAGATCACCTGAACTGATCGAGGAATTCAATGTCGTTCTCGAAGAAGAGACGCATATCATTTATGTCATATCGAAGCATTGCGATCCGCTCAATGCCCATTCCAAAAGCAAATCCGGAATACTTAACAGGGTCAAGGCCTGCTTTAATAAAAACATTCGGGTCTATCATTCCGGCACCCATTATCTCGAGCCAGCCGGTCTTTTTACATACATTACAGCCCTTACCGCCGCAGAACACACATTCTACATCAACCTCCATTGAGGGTTCTGTGAAGGGAAAAAAATGCGGCCGAAAGCGGGTCTTCTTCTCTCCGAAGAGTTCTTTAATAAAATATTTGATAGTGCCCTTGAGCTCCGCCACAGAAATATTCTCGTCCACGAGGAATCCTTCCAATTGATTGAACATGGATGAGTGCGAAGCATCTATCGTGTCTCTTCGATAGCACTTTCCCGGAGATACAACAGCAAGAGGCGGTTCCTGTGATTCCATCACGCGCACCTGAACAGGCGAAGTATGTGTACGCAGGAGTTTGCCATTCTGCATAAAGAACGAGTCCTGCTCATCCCTGGCGGGATGGTCGGGAGGGAAATTAAGCCCCTCGAAATTATAGAAATCCTCTTCTATTTCGGGACCTTCGACAACTATAAATCCAAGGTATTTAAAAATATTGATTATCTCGATATAAGTGGCGCTCAGAGGATGAACAGATCCCTTTCTGAAAGGAAACGGGTCACGGGTGATATCTACCGGAGACAGATCCCTTTTGCTTCGCCTAAGTGTAGTTTCCTTCTCTTCCAGTCCATCTGTCAAAAGAATTTTTAATTCATTTA
>JAIVYW010000325.1:0-2532 GCA_048635215.1 Candidatus Atribacteria bacterium | reverse complement strand
TGTTCTTATTTTGGGTGAGAGTGGTACAGGCAAGGAGCTGATCGCCATGGCCATACATGAAAACAGTTCCAAGAGCGATGGTCCTTTTGTTGTCATAAATTGTGGAGGCATACCGGAAAATCTTCTGGAGAGTGAACTGTTCGGTTATATGAAGGGAGCATTCACCGGTGCTTACGCGGATAAGTCGGGCCTTTTTGAGATGGCACACAATGGGACCATCTTTCTTGACGAAATAGGTGAACTCCCTCCTTTTCTGCAGGTCAAACTCCTGAGAGTGGTACAGGAGAAGACATTTAGAAGGGTAGGGGGTGCAAGGGATATCAGTGTGGATGTAAGAATCATTTCTGCTACAAACCAGAATCTGGAGATGCGTGTGAAGACAGGAGATTTTCGTGAGGACCTGTTTTACCGCCTTAATGTTATACCGGTGAGGGTTCCTCCCCTGCGGGAACGCAAAGAGGACATCCCCCTTCTTGTCAATCATTTCATAGAAAAATATTCCAGGGAATATAACAAGGAAATTAAGAGAATATCCCCATACGCCATGGCGTTGCTCGTGGAGTATCCCTTCCCGGGAAATGTGAGAGAGCTTGAGAACATGGTACATAGATTGACCGTTATGAACGATTCCGGAACAATAGATATTCCCGACCTGCCGCCGTCAATGAGATTTACCGCTGCGCCAAATCGATACAATGTTGAACGAAGTCTGCAAGAGGTCGAAACTGACCATATTAACAGAGTTGTGCAATTTTCAAAAGGCAATAAAACCAAAGCAGCAGAAATACTGGGGATCACTCGAAAAACCTTGAGGGAAAAGATCTCAAAGTCCAAAGACAATACCGAGTAATTAATACTCACTGGGTAAATATTACCCGGCTAAACCTTTGACAAATCGAATTTCATCACTCCGTCAGTAACTCATAAATACCCATATATTCGCCCTTTACAAAAATTCTACACATTGCTGTTTTTTTGGCACGAGCCTTGAATAATATAGTGCATATTGGAGGTGCATATGTTGAAAATAGACAAGAACAACATTGCCAAGATACGGGACAGTATCTGCAGGACCTGCGCTTTTGCGGAGACTTGCGTAAATTTCGAAAGTAGCGATGGCGCGATTTTCGAATGCGATTCGTTTCAGGAGTCCACAAGGGATCTCTACTGTGAATACGCTGATTGCGGTAAGGAAATGGTACAGGAAGATTTTCAAAAGCCTCAAGGGCTTTGTCAATCATGCAAACATTTAAAGAATTGCCTTTATACGGAAGAAGGGCAGTTTAAATGGCATTGCGAACATTATGAGTAAATAAGGAGACATCAATGGCAAAAGTCAAAGAGACTGTTTCGAGAAAAAGTGTCTATGAAAATGCGGTCAGGCAGTTTAATAAAGCAGCCGACATCATTGATCTTGATGAGAGCATCAGGAAGATAATCGCGCATACTACCAATGAGATACGGGTGAATTTCCCTGTTAAATTGGATGATGGCACTACTGAGATATTCACCGGTTACCGCGTGCAGCACAATAATGTTCTGGGGCCATATAAGGGCGGATTAAGATATCATCCTCAGGTGAATATGGATGAGGTGCGCGCGCTTGCCACATGGATGACCTGGAAATCCGCTATCGTTGACATTCCGTTCGGCGGTGCAAAGGGCGGCATCGAGATCGATCCGGCTTTATACTCGATAGGAGAACTGGAAAGGATAAGCAGAAGATTTACCTATGCCCTTGGAAATAACATCGGCCCTGATTATGACATCCCAGCTCCTGATGTAAATACGAATGCTCAGATCATGGCCTGGATCACCGATACATATTGCTCTACCTGCGCTCCTCATGAAAGGCAGATGTGCAGACATGTCGTTACAGGAAAACCCGTTGATTCCGGCGGAAGTCTGGGAAGGGATAAGGCGACCGGTCAGGGTGTGGTCTTTACCATAAGAGAATGGGCAAGTGATCATGATTTTGATCTTTGCGGATCAAAGTATTTTGTTCAGGGTTTCGGAAATGTGGGTTCATGGGCCTCGAGAATTCTCACCGAGGACGGTGCAATACTCACAGCGGTCGAAGATCACACTGGTACCATTGCCAATCCCAAGGGCATAGATCCGGAAGAACTCACCCAATATGTCAAGTCAAACGGAGGAATTAAAGGATATCCCGATGCTGTTATTATTACACATGAGGATTTCCTCTCAACAGAAGCGGATTTCTTCATACCGGCAGCACTGGAAAATCAGATCACCGCTAAAACAGCGGATCTGCTGAAAGTAAGGATGGTCGCTGAAGGCGCAAACGGCCCCACTGATCCTGAAGGTGAAGAGATCCTACTTTCCAACGGGATCGATATCATTCCAGATATTCTTTGTAATGCGGGAGGCGTCATGGTTTCATATTTCGAGTGGCTGCAGAACAAAAGATCGGAGAAATGGGAACTTGAAGCGGTCGACGCTAAGCTGTATAAAAAACTCACCGCGGCATATAGAACTGTTGTACATACAGCCAAAGAATACAATGTCGAT
>JAIVYW010000324.1:0-2539 GCA_048635215.1 Candidatus Atribacteria bacterium | reverse complement strand
GGGACAGAAGGCCCCTCTTTCATCATAGTCTCCGTGGCGCTCTTATAAATACAATCATCGGGCTTCACGATCTGAGCATCGATCTTTAAGAAGTCTAGAAGGCCGCCATAATAGAGACTCTGGGAATATATACCTCCAAAATAGAGAGAAGATTCGGGATTGGCGAATATCACATCACCTTCCAATGCCAGAAGATAATCCTTGAAAGGAATATATCCATGATCTAAAATAGAGATGACCGTCCTTCCCGAATTTCTAACTCGCTCGATAGCGGAAGCGACCCTGGAGATATGCGCTATCGAAAGGCTGTTATCACGGATCACGATATAAAGTGTTCGGAGCTTTTTCTGATCTAAAACAGAAACGATATTCTTGATAAGTCTTTCAATTGACGGAGTGTTCTTAAAAAGTCCTCGCTTACCGAAGGCAGAGTACTTTCCCTCAATTGTGATCTTTGCCTTTTTCTTCAGTGAAAGTAATTTCGGTCGGGCTTTGGTACCCAGAGACAAGATCCCCGAGTACTCAATACCTGTGGCATCAATATCGGTTCCGCCATGCATCGCAGTGTGGGCATTGCCAAGGAAAAAAGTGAAACCTCCCTTGAAAACTTCACCGTTGGAAGTGTTTTCATAGGAAATATCAAGCTGCCCGCCTTCAATAATATCAACGGAAAGCATCAGGCCGAAGTCATCCGGCTCATCTGCCCAGTCAAGATATCCTCTAAGGGTAAATAAGCCGGGATATCTCAAGGTCACTGTATTTTTAAAGTGCCGTTCTATGTAAGCGCCCCCATTGTTGGCGGCATCATAAATACTCATCCCCAGGCCCAGGAACCTTATCGGGTGCCAAGTGAGGCCAAGGTCGAACCATGGAGTAACATTCCAGGAAGAATCGAAATGCAGATTCAAGGCGCAGCCAAGGGCAAAATTTCTCCCTTTGCCTAAGAGGAAGGATTCACCAAGGATACCGTAATTATCGACATCCGAAGGGTTGAATATATAGGACAAGCCGTTTAATCCGAAGAAAGCGGTATTGTAGAATATTTCCGTAGTAGTCTCATCATGGCCTTTAATTCCGAAAGAGCTTTCAAATAACCCTGCGTATGTAAGGTTAGCAGGATTCATATGCAATGAATCCACACCGCGGTCATAAACAAAACCCCATCCATAAGTGAAACTTGAGGTCAATAATAACGCTATGCTAATTGAGGTAATCGAAATCGCTTTTATGCCTTGAAACTTCATTTTCTTTCTCCCTTTTATCTTCAATATCAGGTGCCATCACCTCTAAACCTGAACCGCTCACTGCCAAACAATACTTTTCGGAAGGTATTGAATACCGCTTGTTCTTATCCCTTAAGACGAGGCCGGCGTCCAGCATTCTCAGCAGATAGACCTTTGCAACTCCCGGCTTTCTATTCAAATCGAGGGCGATCTCTGACAGCGTCATATTCCCGCCTGACGCCAATATGGCCATAACAGAATTCACTGAACTGCGCCCGCTTGAGAGCCCATTGCACAGCCCTTGGATCGTAGAGAGGTAGATATTATTATTTTTCACACCTTTAAGAATGGTTCTTTCATCTTTAATGCTTATGAAGATCATCTCCTCGGAAGGAGCGATAATACTCATCTCTTTCGGGGTCAGTACAAAAGCAATATGCTTATACTTGAGTTCCATTGTATTGAGAAATTCCTCAAATGCGGCATAGCCGTGAAAGGAAATGAACGGCTCGATGGCACCGGCAGAATTTATTATCACCGTATCCCCGCCTTTCCCTTCAGGAGGCCGGGGTATGGCAAAGCGGTTGAAATATTCAAGATCGAGGACCTCTGCATCGGGCATGATCAGAGGAAGCTCCCGATTTATCAGATAAGTATTCTTAAATATATAAGTATTCGGCGATTTGCTTATGTGAACAGTAAGTTCATTTATTGACATGGTTCGCATAATAGATTATACTGTATCGTATAGCAAAAATCAATAATGAAAAGGATCCCTATTAAATCCTCAATCTCCAGCGAATCCTTCAAGGTCATTGACAAAGATGAGATCTATTTTCTGAAAAGAATACGATTGGATTATTTAAAAAAGCTCTCTAAATTTGACAGGGACAAGATCAAAACGAAGTTCTTTTCCCTGGAGTCACCCTATCTCACAAAGATCAAACATCTTGAATACCGCATGAGGACCGTTGACATATTAACAGAATACATCGAGGGGATACCTCTGAACTCTTTCATGGGTTTGAAGAAATATGGGAAATACTTTTCACCGGAATTCAAGAATTACACTTCCGGATGTATAATACTCGGACTTGACGAACTTCATAAGAACGGATTACTGCACGGAGATATGAAGCCCTCGAACATCCTGATAGGAAAAGACACACTTTCGCCGAAGATCACGGATTTCTATTTCAATTATGTAAAAATAACTCATGGTATCCCTTTTCTGAAGAAGCTTCCTTTCACCAGAAGCAAGTACCGGCTGTTCGGCTCGAGAAATTATCTTCCGCCCTGCAGCTTCCGCAATACCA
>JAIVYW010000323.1:0-2499 GCA_048635215.1 Candidatus Atribacteria bacterium | reverse complement strand
ATAATTTAAATTTTAAAAAGATCATAGATACTTATTCTGACCATAAATTTCTTGATAAAAAGGAATTACGGAATCTGAAAAACATTATAAATTCATCAAAATTGGACCAGCTATATGGTTATCTGAGTGGGAGTGAATTGTCAAGAATGGAAAGATTGTTTCTATATATTAAAATATACGATTTGAAATCTTCAGAGAGTTTTCATTCGGATATAAATCGAGATGAAATTAATCTTCTTGAAAATCTGCCATTAGATTATCAAACCTTCACTACATATGAAGAAAAGATGAAAAAATCACTTGATAAAGATGAAAATAGTAAGGCCTTTGATTCATTAGAAATGTATTTCAATATTGTCTCAAGTATAGTTGTAAAATACAAAAAATATTATCACAGAGTGTATAGTTTAATCTCACAGTTAAATTATGATCAGATGCTATTTTATAGTCATTCAATTTATCTTTTATTTAAGACAGATATCATTTTGTTTATTAACCACTATGCTAATTCTACAAAAAAAGAAAGAAAGAAATTAGATATGTTTTTTGACATTCTAAATGAGAAATGGTTTCTAAGCAAAGAAGAAAAGGAGCATCTTAAAGAACTTATAGAGAAATACTCACACGAAATTCCCAAGAGATATTTGCGGAAACTAAAAATATAATGAGCAATTCCGATAAATGGTTATTTATAGGGCAGAAAGGGGAGGTCAGATCATATCGACTGGAAAAGATATTGGATTTGATTTTAGTTCGGAGTGTGGGATAATCCGAGGGTCCACTGGTGGACTTACTGTTCATCCCATCACCCATTTCTTCATTGTATTTTCCCACTTTACACTTCACACCTCACACTTCAGACTTGCTGAGCAAGCTCAGCATTGCTTGTGCACTTGTGCTCTTGTCGCTTGTGCTCTGCGTAGCGTGTGCCTTGTGCACTGCGAAGCTTAACTTTTGAACAATCCTATTTAGAAGTTGAAGTAAAGTTCGATCTCTTTGGGGTTGGGATGTATATTTACCTCAAAGGCCTCTTGCCTCTTTACCTTAACCCAATGTTTGATCATTTCTTTTTTGAATATGCCGTCCTGAAGCAGGAATTTGTGTCCTTTCTCAAGATAATGAAGCGCCTCATAAAGCGATGCCGGCACTTTTTTGTATTTTGCCTTTTTCTCGATATTTCCGACTGCAGGTTTTCCGGGATCCCTTTTATTCTTTATTCCGTCAATACCGGCCGCTACAAGTGCCGCGAGAGTAAAATAGGGATTACCCGTGGCATCCGGCGGTCGGTATTCAAAACGCCTCTTCTGCGGATCTTTTATATAACCCGGTATTCTGACCGCCGCCGTTCTATTGGAATTAGAATAGCAGATAGCCGTAGGAGCTTCGTAACCCGGAATAAGCCTTTTAAAGGAATTGGTAGAAGGATTCGTAATGCCGGTGAGTGCTCTGGCGTGTTTCAACACACCTCCGATATATTGCAATGCGGTATCCGACAGATCGGCAAATCCCTTGCCGTCGAAGATGTTCTTTCCCTTTTTCGTGAGCATCTGATGGAAGTGCATTCCGCTTCCGGCGACACCGTACATCGGCTTAGGCATGAAGGTTGCCACCTTATTGAATCTTGCCGCGAGATTCTTTATGATATATTTTGAAAGTATAATATGATCGCCTGCCTCCAGCAAGGGAGTGAGGTCTAATTCGAACTCATGCTGTCCTGGGACCGCGCATTCATGATGCCCGACCTTTATATTGATCCCGATATCTTCGGCCATGCGTGTAAATTCAGTGCGGAATTCTATGCCCTTATCATAAGGCGGCACTGATCCGTAGCCCCATTTCGGGTTAAGCTTGTATGAATAATTATCCGGGGTGGTCGCTTCGTCGGAGACGAACTCGACATTTGTAGACATGGGGTTAAGGCTGAAAGAATATCCGTCCAGAAGGAAGAATTCCAATTCAGGGATCCAATATGCCTCATCCGCGATCTTGAGATCTCTTAGTGCCTGAACCGCTCTTTTCGCCGTCGCTCTCGGGCAAAGGGGGAATTCATCGTCCCTTGACGCGTAATTTACCCAGGAAAGAAAAGAGAGGGTTTTTTCAGGAAAGAACGGATCAATAAAACCTGTATCAATATCAGGCACCGCAATAAGATCACTGCTTTCAACGGTAGCATAACCGCCTATCGAAGATCCGTCCACGCCTATCCCCTCATCAAAAAGTCTTTCAGTGAACGCTCTTGCGGGGTATGTGAAATGTTTTAAAAGCCCAACGAAGTTCACGATCTTGATATCGATAAGACTGATCTCTTCCTGTTTGATCAATTTACGGTAATGTTCGAATTTTTGCCTGAAATCGTTCATTGCTGCTCCTTTATCTTTATCTTGAAAATATTCCGCTTACCCACTTTCAGTATCCCTGCCGAGGATAATTCAAGGTCAGCACGGTCAACCTTGACATTATTCCACTCGATCCCGCTTTGTTTTATCAGCCGCTTGATGT
>JAIVYW010000322.1:0-2548 GCA_048635215.1 Candidatus Atribacteria bacterium | reverse complement strand
ATTAGTGATAATTATGGCTTCCATTCCCGCGGCAGAAACTCTCGCGGAACTTCATAGAAAAGGCCTTGAGGCGATCGCATCGGAACAGTATGAAGAGGGTATTCTCTTTCTCCGGTCGATCTATCTTAAAAGCCCCAGATCGGAATACGCGGAATCCGCAAGGTATTACGCGGCCTATTTCGCTCAGGATATCTTTCAGCAGATAGTGGAATTCAAGGATTTTCTTGAAATGTTCCCGCATTCAAAATTTGCCGAAGATGCTTATTATTTTCTGTCAATGAATTATTACATCTCATCCAATTTTAATAATTCCCGCTATTATCTGGAGCAGTACCTCTGGAATTATCCCGGTGGTAAATATGCGGATAAGGTGAATTTCTACTTGGGGGTCATCGCGATGAAGACAGGTGAAGATGATCTGTACTTCTCTAAGATGTCTTCTCTTTCACATCAGCCCGACAGCTCTTTTTATCTTCCCTCTATCTTTCACCTGAGTATTTATTACCGTTCAAGGGGCATAGATGAAAAGGTGAGGGATGCCGAAGAGATATTAAAGGGCAAGTATCCGCCCATGGTAATGATCGAAGAAATAGTGGAGAATATATTCTGGACGATACAATTAGGAGCGTTTTCGAAGAAAACGGGTGCGGAAACATATAAAATTGAAATGAAGGAAGCCGGTATTAAAGATGTAGTTGTTCTCAAAAGCGGCAAATATTATAAGGTGTATTCAGGCCGTTTTAAGAACCGCAATGATGCCAAGAAAAAACTTAAGAAAATAAAAGAAAAGGGATATGAAGGCAGGGTCATCAAAAAAGAAAAATAAACCGAACGAGACTCCAATGATCCGCCAGTTCCTGAAGATCAAGGAGAAGTATCCTGA
This sequence comes from Candidatus Atribacteria bacterium, assembly GCA_048635215.1. Taxonomy (GTDB): domain Bacteria; phylum AUK180; class AUK180; order AUK180; family AUK180; genus JAGLWT01. Next base: position 1,665 of record JAIVYW010000322.1, on the reverse strand, counting down.
TACGGTCCTGCTGTACCGAGTGGGTGATTTCTATGAGACATTCTTTGAAGACGCCCGTACCGCTTCCAGGGTGTTGAATATCGCGCTTACATCACGGGGAAAATCGTCCAATGGCGAATCTATCCCATTGGCGGGGATTCCATATCATGCTTTGGATTCTTATCTGTATAAACTTGTCAAAGCCGGGCATAATGCCGCTGTTTGCGAGCAGGTAGAGGATCCCAAATTAGCCGAAGGTGTTGTCAAACGGGATGTTGTCAGGATCGTTACACCCGGGACTATAATTGACGATAAGGTCGTGGATATTAAATCAAACAACAATATACTTTCGATAGTGGAGACAGATGATTCCGCCTATACGGCGTTTTGTGATATTTCCACCGGTGAATTTCACTTCTGTACTATGAAAAAGGATGAATTCATGCGGGGAGTGATCTCTCATATCATTAAGATCTCCCCCAGTGAAGTGATCGTGGAATCCTCGACATACGGGAGTTATCTCGAAGGAGGAGCCGAACTTCTTTCTTCAGTGAAGCGCCTGCTCCCTGAGCTCGCATTCAATCATATTGACGATTGGAAAGGGGATGCAAGGTATTGCGAAGATCAATTACTTTCCCATTTGGGTATAAATACTTTGAAAGCCAGCGGTTTTGAAAATGAAGGAGAGATAAGGGCCGCCGGAATATTGCTTTCATATCTGAAAGAAACCCAAAAGAGCGGCCTGCTTCACATCAGGAGGATGACTCCTCAGAGAGAACTGGAACATATGTTCCTTGATCTGTACACACAATTAAATCTGGATATTCTTCCAGCAAGGGGCGGCCCGAATCTTTTTGATATATTGGATCTGAATCAGACCCCGATGGGTTCAAGGCTGCTAAAAAAGCGTTTGATGAGGCCTCTTCTTGATGTGGAAGCGATACAGGCGCGCCTTGATATAATTGAAGAATTGACCAATATTGATACGCTGGAGCTGGAAGAGACCTTGAAGGGGATCAAGGATATCGAGAGGATACTGTCAAAGATCTCTTTAGGTGTAGTAAAACCCCCTGAATTACTTGTTCTGAGGGCCGGATTGGAGGTATTTCCGCAGGTGTTTTCATTTGTCGGAGTATTGGACTCCGCTCTGGGGAAGGCGATGGCGGCTGATATGGAGGCTTCAAAAAGCCATATAGAGAAGACCAGTGAATTCCTTCTCTCCGCCATTTCGGATTCTCCGCCCGTGGTTTCCAATGATACAGGCATTTTCAGAGAAGGATATGATGCCGAACTTGACCATCTGAGAGATATTTCAAAAAATGGAAAAAGTATAATCAAAGGTATTCTCGAAGAACTTAAGGCGAAATTGGGCGTTCCCGGGATCAAATTGGGATACAATAGGATACATGGATATTATTTTGAGTTAAGTAAATTGAAATTGAATGAGATCGAACTTCCGCCGGAGGTCGTGCGTCCGGACGCCGGGCCATTCGATCTGCCGGGCAGTTATCCCGACCTTTTGCAATTGCAGACCGAGGGCCCCAGTTCCGCGCTCCGCTCGACGCGTTCCGTGTTCGACGACCCGCGACACGTAACCATCACGAGCCGCCAAGACCTCCGCGAGCGAAACGCCCGGGACATGGTGGAAGCCCTCGAACGAGAAGTGGGCGTGATGATCCAGCGGAC
>JAIVYW010000321.1:0-2549 GCA_048635215.1 Candidatus Atribacteria bacterium | reverse complement strand
ATTTAAGGCAATAAAAGAGATAACCGATTGCGATGTTGAACCGTGGTATAACGATTTTCCGAAATTCTGGAAGAAACATAGAGGAGAAATTCGAAAGATAATATCCGCTGAAGAGTGTCTCCCACGACTTCAGAAAAGTGAAACAAGCATTTCTTCAGTTGTGAGTGTAAACTATCTTATAAGAGTAGTCAAATCTCCTATGAATTATGTGAAAAAACAGGGTTAAACTCCTGTGGATTATGTGAAATAATGCCTTGTGTGTTGCTATATTAAAGCCATAGTCCCTGTGACTTCGCCCCATTGGTCCTTTTTCTGATGCAAAAAACTTGACAAATAGGTATAAATCCAGTAGAATATGGCAGAATGAGAATTAAAGAGAAAGAAATTCTAATTATTCCAAGAGGGCAGGGTAATATTCGCAAGCTTCATTTAACCAAGCCCCTGCAGGCGTTGATACTGTCTATCTTCTCCATTCTGCTTATCTCGTTCATCTTCCTTTCCTATGATTACATATCTCTGAAAAGACAGATGGATGATTATATCAGGATCATTGAAGAGAATCAGATGCTTACCGGAGAGAATCAGATAATCTCCGATAATCTGCTTTCAATGGTCGTGAAATATGAAAGGGTCAAGCTTTTTGAAGAAGAGGTATCTCTGCTTTTGGGAATGAATAAGAATCCAAAAGAATCTTTGGGCGGTCCGGGACTTTACTCTCTTTATCACGACAGTTATAATACCGAGAGATTGAATGGCATTCGGGAATCGATCGTTCAGAGTTTGAAGAGTGAATTTTCCAAAAAAGAGGATTCTTTCATAAAGATCAAGGAATTCATCTACAAGAACAATTCTCTTATCTGCGCGACCCCTTCGATCTGGCCGGTTAAGGGCTATATCTCCTCAGGATTCCATTACAGGATACATCCTCTCACGGGAAAAAGGGTTTTTCATAAAGGACTCGATATCGCCGGACCTACGGGCACTCCTGTAAGAGCTACGGCGGACGGCATTGTTACACGGTCAGAGAATAACCCATACGGATTCGGTAAACTCGTCGAGATCAAGCACGGATTCGGCTTCTCCACGAAATACGCCCATTTGAATACACTTGATGTAAAAGTGGGACAAGTGGTCAAAAGAGGCCATATTATAGCGACCAGAGGCAGTACGGGAAATTCATCGGGGCCGCATCTGCATTATGAAGTGCGCATAAACAATAAAGCCGTGAACCCCGTCAACTTTATACTTGATTACAATATGGAATAATTATGAAAGATGTTAATGAAAAAATAGACCTCACTGTTGGTGCTGATACTAAGATAACCGGTAATCTCGAATCCAAGGGCTCGATCCGCATAGATGGACATGTCAATGGAAATATCGAATGCAGCGGAATGCTCATCATCGGAGAAAAGGGTTGGATCAAAGGGGATATCAAGGCTTCTAAAGGTATCATCGGCGGAAAGGTGAAGGGCAATATTGCTATCAATGATTATCTTGAGCTGAATGCCACCTCTAATGTCGACGGTGATGTTTCTACCACTTTACTTCAGGTTGATAAGGGCGCTAACTTCAATGGCAACTGCATCATGGGGAAAACTTCTGCCCCGAAAGTCAAAAAAGACTGAGTAAATTTTATTTGAATTATTCACATATATTTGATATAAGAAAAGGTTATATATGCAATGGAGGAAGCGATGAGTAAAGTGATCTTAGTGATCAATCCCGGGTCGACATCGACCAAGTACGGGATATTCGATATTGAAAAAAAAGATATGGTGATCGAGAAGGAACTGCTGCATTCGAGAGAAGAGCTTGCCCCCTTCGAGAAGATCACCGATCAGGGAGAATTCCGCGAGAAGATCATAGTGGGTGCGTTCAAGGATGCCGGATACACGATCTCCGACCTTTCCGCTATCTCTGCCCGCGGCGGCCTCCTGCACCCTATTCCCGGATCGGTTTATGCCGTTAATCAGGCAATGGCGGATGATCTGAGTGAAAGCAGATATGGCGAGCACGCCTCGAATCTTGGCGCTATAATCGCTTTGAAACTTTCCAAGGAAGCGAATGTTCCCGCCTTCATCGTTGATTCTGTATCGGTGAATGAAATGGAGGGACCCGCAAAGGTTTCCGGTCACCCGAAGATAGAGCGTATTGTCCGCGCTCACAATCTGAATATCAGAAGAACGGCCAGAGAGGTCGCGCATAAGATCGGCAAGGAATTCCATGAGATTAATATGGTAGGGGTTCATCTGGGCGGAGGAATATCTGTTGTCGCGATCAAAAAAGGCAGGTTCATAGATGTAAATAACGCTCTTTTGGGAGAGGGGCCTTTCACGACCGAAAGAGCTGGAACCCTTCCCATTGAAGGACTGATGGATATGTGTTTTAATTCCGGTATGACAATGGCTGAGTTGAAAAAGGAATTCACGAAGAAGTCGGGACTAATGGGATATATCGGCACTTCAGACCTGCGTGAAGTGGAAGACCGTGTGGTCGCTGGAGATAAGGATGCCATTTTCTACCATGACGCGATGGCATATCGTGTG
>JAIVYW010000320.1:0-2565 GCA_048635215.1 Candidatus Atribacteria bacterium | reverse complement strand
CACCAAAGGATTCGATATTCCCGGCAAACGCCGTGTTTCCGAACTTTGGAAGGATGCGCTGGGAAATTCTTTTAAAGATAAATACGCTGTTCTGTCCGGCCCTTCACATGCGGAAGAGGTTGCCAGAAAACGGCTGACCGCTGTTACGATCGCTTCCGGCGATATCAAATTAGCGAGGAGCTTATCAGAGGTTTTTTCCAATGAGTACTTCCGCTGCTATGCGTCGGATGATGTGATCGGCGTGGAATTGGGTGGAGTTCTCAAAAATATCATGGCCATTGGTGCAGGCATCATTGACCAGATGGAACTGGGCGTAAATGCCCGGTCCGCATATATCACTCGTGCTCTTTATGAAATGATCCGTTTCGGTACCGAAGAGGGCTCCCGCAGGGAGACCTTTTACGGACTTTCCGGAATCGGGGACCTGATAGTCACCTGTACCAGCGACCTGTCGAGAAATCATTATGTAGGCAGAGAGCTCGGAAAGGGACGCAGCGTAGCTTCCATTAGAGAGGGGATGAAAATGGTAGCTGAAGGCGTCACAACAACAGAGATAATGCAGGAATTGGCTATTAAGAAAAAAATTGATATGCCTATCACCAAGGTTCTGTATGGAATAATGTACCGCGGCCTCTCCGTTAAAGAGGGGATATTTGAATTGATGGGCCGTTCATTAAAAGATGAAATATTTTACTGATAATCACAGGAGGTTATTATGAAAAAAGCCGTAAACCTTACAAAGAAGGAAATGGTTTCTGCAATTGCTGAAAAAGCTGGTGTGACAAAAGTTCAGGCTCAGAAAGCCGTCAACGCTTTTATTGATGAAGTTACCGGAGCACTTAAGACAAAAAAGAAAGTTACTCTTATCGGATTCGGAACCTTCTCCACAAAGCACAGAAACAAAAAGAAAGGAATCAATCCCAAGACCGGTCAGTCGATTATGATCCCCGCGAAGGACGTTCCTCATTTCTCAGCCAGCTCCAAGCTCAAAGAAGTTGTTGCTAATAAGTAATAACTAGCGACCATTCTGACAATCGACGGGGGGAGTTTTCTCTCCCCGTCATCAAATCATGACAGAAAAAAAGAAGATATTTTACTCCGTTTCCGAGGTGGCTGAAATGGTGAGTGTAACATCTCAAACCATCAGAAATTGGGAAAAAGGTATACCACAATTGAAGGTGCATACAGACGACAACGGCCGCCGGTTTTTTACTGTCAAAAATCTTGAAGTATTAAGGAAGATAAAGAAATGGCGCGATGACGGTTATAGTTATGACGCTATTCGAAAATTGTATTCAAAAAAAGTTGACAAAAATATAGAAAACATTATAATAAGGCTCAATTCATTGATCAACCGTATCAATGACAGGATCTGATCTTATCGGGGCGTAGCGCAGTCCGGTAGCGCACTGGCATGGGGGGCCAGGTGTCGCTGGTTCGAATCCAGTCGCCCCGATTTTTCACTTCCCCTGTTGAAAAAAAAACTTAAACCGCTATAATATACATTATTATGTAGAAAAGGAGCCAAAAATGGAAGCCGAAAGAACGGATCCTTTCAAATTGGTAAAAGAAGAAGAGGGCAAAGGGCAAAAACTTATTGAAACATCAAAAAAGGAAGCCGCTTCGATCCTTTTTGATGCGGATAAAAAGATCAAGGAATTCAATGAGATCGCTGATAAAGAGATAGGTGAAAGCAGAAGAACCGCCGAGAAAGAAAACGATGGGAAGTATCAGAAGAAAGTCAAGGAACTTGAGAATGAAATGGGTGACGCTTTTGCTGAAATAGACCGCAAGCTTAATGAAAGAACAAGCTCGATCGTAGACGGCATCATAAAAGAATTCAAAAAAGGATGAGAAATTAGATGTCGATCAGGAAATTTAAAAAAGTAGACATTATCGGCCTGAAATCTGAACGGGAAAGTATCCTGAAAGACCTTTCAGAGCTCGGTGTTGTCCATGTAGATTCCCGGACACTGGAAACAAAGAACCCCGAGAGGGGGCAGATAGACTCACAATTAGAAAAATTGTACCGAATATACGATAACCTTTCTCCTCTGGACAATGAAGAGCGTTCTTTCTTCCAGGGTGAAAAGGTTATGATCTCCGCACGATCCCCTATTCCTTGTCTCTCGGATAACGAGATAGATGAGTTGCATGAAAAGGTAATGGAGCATGCCCGAGTTGACAGAGAGAAGCAATCTGATATCACTACACATAGGCATCATATCGAGCAGCTCGGTGTCGTATCGGATCTTAAGGTCCCTCTGAATGTGATATGTGATTCCAATAAAACGCTCGGGAGAATATACACCGTTAAGACCCTTGCGGCTTCGGAATATATGTCCGCATTATCAGAGATCGACCTTCTCCACATAGAAATGACAGGTGAGGCAGGCGGTAAGACCGGATACGCTCTGCTTTCATTATTGGATCAGGAAGAAAAACTGCTTGAGCTCAATAAGAAATATGATGCGGAAGTATTCTCCTTATCTGCTTTTGACTCTATTCCGAGCGAAGAGATAGAAAAAGCGCATTTGTCGATCAGGTCATTGTCTTCTCAGATAA
>JAIVYW010000319.1:0-2581 GCA_048635215.1 Candidatus Atribacteria bacterium | reverse complement strand
GCTCGAGGAAATCGGCAGGACCGGAAATGGGAAAATAGTGAAGTCCAGTATCTCCGCCAATGGCTCTGCGCGCGGGATCACATGAAAAACAGCCATTTGAAGCAGTTCTTTCCATCTGTACCATGTCCTGAAGGCATTTGCCTGATCACTGCCGATCAAGGCATGTATCTCAAGATCAGGGGCACAGAAATGTTCCAATGTGTCAAAGAAATAAGCGGGTCCGGCCTGACCCAGCTCGTGATCGGATATCGTAATATCTTCTGCTTTCAGAAATGCCAGCTTGAGCATCTCCACCCTATCTTCAATTGATGTATCCGGTGCCTCACGATGAGGAGGCGTCCCGTTGGGGATTATTATCAATTCAGCGTCCAAATGCTCTTTCAGGCGAAGAACAGAGGCCAGATGGCCATTATGTATCGGATTGAAGGTTCCTCCGTAGAGGAGTTTTATGTTATTCAACGCCACCCGCGGGAGTGCTGTCTTCTTCGGCGTTCTTTTCATCGGGGTCTTGGAACTCCTCGGGATGCAATGTAATATAATCGCTGTTCAATTTCTCAATGATATAATCAGAGAGGTCAACATCGGGAGTGGAATAGTAGATCTCTTTCTTTTCAAGGATAATATTGAAGCCGTACTTTGAAGCGATATCCTTGATCGCCCTGTACACATTCTTCAATATCTCTTCATTGAGCTTCGACTCTTCAGTCATCAGGTTTTCATCGATACTTCTCCGCTTGATATGGTATTCCCTTCTTAAACGCAGGATCTGAGACCATCTGCGGGACAGCTCATCACCGTAAAGAAACGGCTCGTCAAGCTTGAGCTGCATCAATGTAGAATCCAGGGATTCCTTCAGCGGAGCAAGGCGCGAATATCTTTTGTTCCGCATTTCATCGAACAATCCCTGATAATTCCTTGCCAGAATGTAACTTGATATGATCTTCTGAATGTCCACATACCCCACCTTCACAAAGATCTTTGATCTGAGGTCGTCCTTTCCGGCATATATTGTGAAGATCATCCCTACAATAGCGAACAGTATTAATGCTCTTTTCATTTCCCCTTCTCCTTGATGTCCTTGAAAAATGCTTTCAACTTCTTTGATATTTGACTTCTATCAGCCAAATCCTTTATGCGGATCTCGTCTTTTTCTATCTCTTCATCGCCGAGTATCACCGCTTTTTTGATCCCGTATGTATCGGCGTATTTGAATTGTTTGGTCAATTTCACATTTTCGGGATAATAGAGCGTAGAGTATCCCGCTTCGGTAAGTTCCTTCAAAACGGCCAGTTCCTTCATTGTATTCCCTGAATTAATGATCATATAATCATAGGCCTGCCACGCGTTTTCGCTCTTTTCAGACAATATCTGATAAAGTCTTTCAAATCCGAGAGAGATCCCGCATGCCGGCACTTTTACGCCCAGAAGATTCTCTATCAGGCTGTCATACCTTCCGCCCCCTGCGACGGTGCCCATATTTTCACCTGTGAGAACTATCTCGAATACTGTATCGGTATAATAGGAGAGCCCCCGCGCTAAAAGAGGCGAGAATTCAATGATCGAGGGATCAAAGAAGGCGGAAAAATACTTCTTTATGGAAGCGATGCTTTCGGGAACTTTGGATTTCATTCCAACCAACCCCTTTATTATAACTTCGGGCTTTTTTGAAAGGCCCTTTTCCTTGAGGTATGTGATAACCTTGTCCATACCCATCTTATCCGCCTTATCGATACCGGTCATAAATAATGCCGCTTCCTCCCCTTCTATATCGTACTTCATCAAAAATTCATTGAGAAATATACGGGAGTTGATGAGTATTTTGAAATCTTTGAGTCCAAGCTCATTCAGAATACGGGTAGTGGCAATGAGTATCTCGGCATCAGATATATAAGAACTCGAACCGATAACATCTATATCGCATTGGTAGAATTCTCTGAAACGCCCCCTCTGCGGATTGTCGTATCGGTAAACCCTTTGGATCTGATAGCGCTTGAAGGGCAATTTCAATTTATTGAAGTTCATCGCGACATATCTTGACAGAGGAACGGTCAGGTCATAGATCATTCCCAGCGGCCTGCCCGCGCGGTCCTCAAAATTGTATATCAGCTTACTGCCCTCATCTCCGTATTTCTCAATCAGGAGATCAAGGCCCTCAAGTGTCGGTGTTTCGAGAGGTAAGAACCCAAAGGATCTGAAGTTCCTTCGTATTATACCCATTATTTCTTCCCGCAAAAGCATCTCTTGCGGACCGAAATCCCTCATGCCTTTAACGGTGTTTAACTGTGCTTTTTTCATCATACTTCCTATTTATTGTTTATTATATTATAATAGGCCTTTGTTTTCAAGTTAAATTAGGGACTGGTAAGATGACGAGTGAATAGTGGGAAAATGTATGAAGAACAATTGTAAGGGCGAACCCGTGTGTGTTCGCCTTCTCTAATTGTGTCATCCTGAACGGATGTGAAGGATCCAGTTTTCTCTTGTCTCCAAAACTCTGTTTTGAATCATAAATCTGCTGTTCAGCAGATCAATATATAATCCAGATGCTGTATCATACAAAACCTAATCATCCTTGTTTAGA
>JAIVYW010000318.1:0-2643 GCA_048635215.1 Candidatus Atribacteria bacterium | reverse complement strand
CGTGTCACGCTTTTCCAGAAGATCTGCCCGGAGCTTCACTCCCATGGTTTTCGCCACCCCTTTCGCGATCTCATATGCCTGATTGAATCCCCTTTCATGGAAGCGTTTAGGCGACATTGGTATAGGAATTATATAATTGTATTCTCTATTTTCTCTTTTTAGAATTTTTCCCATCATTCGTCCCAATCCCAAAGCAAGTTTTCGCTCCTCTCTGAATTTTACCTTCCTGATTATTTCTCCCATTCCCTTGGCGTAATAACCGAGATTGTAAAATCGGTCGAAGTAATTCTTCCGCCCCCTGCATTGTTCGCACAGCCTCCTTCTTCCAGAAAGCGCGCTATGACATTTTTCACAGGCGGATATCGGAGAACGCAGCAATCTTGAGCTGCATGAAGGGCAAAACGGAGATCTGATCTTCATTTTTTTGCCGCAAAGGGCGCATTTCACTGCCTTCTCCTGAATTCGATATCGAATACGGTGCCGGTCTTCAGCGATGATCTTACGCTGATCCTGCCGCTATGATCTTCAATGATCCTCTGGACCATTGTCAGGCCAAGGCCGGTACCTGATTTTTTTCCTGAAAAATATATATCCCAGATCTTATCAAGATCTTTCTTCGCTATTCCTATGCCATTATCAGAAAATTCAACATACACAGTTCTCTCATCACCCTTGAGGAGAATATTTATCGTCCCCTTTCCCCCTTTAAAGGAATCAAGGGAATTATTGAGCAGATTCACAAAAAGCTGCTTGAGAAGGATCTGATCACCTTCTATCATCGCATCATCAGCCTCTGTACGGAGGTGAATAGAGACATTTTTGTCTTCCTTATCCGAATAAAGTTTAATAAGATCCCCCAATAATTTTTCAAGGGACATTTTCTTGAGATGAGGCGCTGGAAGTTTCGCAAAATCATTGAAGTGTTTCAGTAGTTTCGATAATCTGTCTATTTCTTCCTTGATGATAGCGGTGTTCTCGTCAAAGATCTTCTCAAAGCCCGCCGGGTCCTGAGAGCGCTTTCGGCGCAAACGGTCAATTGCCAGCGATATTGGAGTGAGCGGGTTCTTCAGTTCATGCATTAATTTTCTCGCCATTGCCTGCCATATCTCGGCGCGGCGAAGATTGAGTATCTCGGTGAAATCATCGACTATAAGCAGTTTCTCCGATTTGCCCGATCGAAAATTCAAGATATTGATCGAAAGAAAAATATCTCCTATCCTGATCCGTTTCTTGAGCATGGTCTCATCCTTGTCGGAAAGCATCTTGGAAATGGACTTCTCAAGTTCTTCCGGCGATTCCAATTCCTGCAGAATTGCTTCCAAAGAAGGATTCTTGAAGATCATGTCCCCTTTGGCTGAAATAATGCCGATACCGGTCGTAATAGAAGTAAGGATGGCATTCTGGAAATCCCGCTCCGTCTGCAGATTTTCATTTAGCTTGCTCTGTTCGTCCCTCGCGGTTTGAATTATTGATGACATCTTATTGAAATTATCTATCAAGACCCCGAGTTCATCTTCAGAGGTTTTTTGTATCTTGAAACGATAATTTCCCCTTTTTAACTCCTCCGTGCCCAACATGAGATTTTCAATGGGCAGAATAAGGTCCTTACCCAGAAATCCCGCGATCCAGAAGGAAAGCACAAAAATAAACACAGAGATGATGAAAATGGAGATTATCGCAAAGATCTGAGAGGCCTTTTTACGGAAAAGTGAATCCTTGAAGAATCGGTTATGCGTTTCATTTACATTGTATAAGAAATTCTTCTCCTCCTCAGAAAGAGTGATCTCCCAGACAATACCGTCCTTATCAATATTCAATGCATTCGGAATCTGGTTTTCAGCATCGGGCAACTCGTACACAGTCCAGCGTTCGGTCGTGGGATCAAACTTTCCAAATACACCTGACCCAAAGCCAGGAACCCAGACCATGCCATCAGGTGCTACAAATTTTGCCAGAACCAGTGCAAGAGCACCGCTGCCTGTGCCAATATCGATTACCATTGACCCAGGACCAACAGCAGTTTCAAGAAGTAAATAACCAAGGTCTTTTGGATAAACAATAGTGGTCTTTCTTTTGATTTTAAACATCAAATCCGCACTTGAAGGTTTTAAGATGTAAAATTCCTTACCCAGATGTGTTTCACCAACATAGCCAAATGGTTTACCAATAACTTCACCTAGGTCCATATTACCTAAGTCTGAGGATAGTTTTAAGCCTGCTGTAGCTTGGATTAAAAACTGACGTTTTACATCAAGATAAATAAGTATAAGGTCCATTGGTTTAATTATATTTTCCTTAATTTTCGAGTGATTCATATCAGGAAAATAAAAAATGAATTATTATGACTTTATAATCCCCAATTCCTTGCCAATTGACTCACATTTATCAAGGCAATAATCAAGATCATCTTTGCTATGTTCAATTGAAAGACATAACCTAATGCGTTCTTTGTTCTGGGCGACAATTATCTGCTCAAAAAATATTTTTTTTGTAAACTGCCCTGCTTCTTCATCATTATTAAATGATACAACAACTATCGGTGTTTCGCTGAGTGTTGATAATCCTATTTGCTTAAGGCGGCTAATAAAGTACCTACTATTCTTCCAGAGTTTTTGATGCATCTTTTTTCTTTCTTTCTCTATG
>JAIVYW010000317.1:0-2646 GCA_048635215.1 Candidatus Atribacteria bacterium | reverse complement strand
GGGCCTATATGAAAGATAAGGTAAGGCATTTGTATTCCAGCAACAGATGGGCCCATATTGAAGGCATGCTGAGATTATGTGATGATTGTTCGAATGTATTCCATTTTTCCCCGAGATTTGAAAAAAAACTAAAGGACGCGATACTTCTTCATGATATCGGGAAAGGCAATGAGAAGAACAGAACTCGGCCTTTTTGGAGATTGGAACATGCGGAGATCTCCTATCGGACGGCAAAGGAAAAATTGAATATCAAGGATGCCGCTGTATTAAAAGCGGTCAGATCCCATCCTGCCATTAAAGCATCCGCGGGGCCATTGGAGAAATTTCTATATGTAATTGATTTTGCCGAATATAACCGTGAATATTCAGAAAGCACCAAGGCACGCGAGATATTGTTGAACGGTAAGATCACCGCCGCCGTCCTTTATACGGCCTCTTCAAAGTTGAATTACCTGGAGAAAGACAAAAGTGAAATACATCCCAATACCAAGGGACTGATCGACAGATATGAAAAAGAACATTAAATATATCGCTCTTATTATTGTAGTCTTGATCATCGGCATCGTTGCGCTCTCCATATGCACGCGCTCTCCGCTGGAAAAAAGCATGAGAAGGGACGGTTATGTATATTTTATTATCGTGGGACTGGATTCTGTTGAGAATCTTTCCCGCGCCGATTCGATCATATTGGGAAAGATGTCTTCTCAGGGCTCTCTTCGCCTTATGTCGATACCGAGGGATACCAAGGTGTCTTATCTCGGAAAGCAGCAGAGGATCAACGGCGTATTCGCCAGGGGATTCTCAAAGGGCGGGATCAAGGGCGGCTGCGATAAACTTTCTCTTGTGCTGGAGGAGAATTTTCATATTCGGCCTTTGAGATACGCTGTTCTTGATTACGCTGTATTCGAAAGCGTCATTGACATGATGGGCGGAGTGGAAGTCTATGTCTCCCGGGATATGTATTATTTTGACAAGAACGGCCAGCTTCTGATCGATATCAAAAAGGGGGTCAATCACTTCGACGGCAAACGCTCATTGGAGTTCGTCAGGTACAGAAGCGACGGTAGAGGAGATATAGGGCGCATACAGAGACAGAAGGATTTTATGAGTTCTATATTGGGCAAAAACTCAATACGAGAGTATATGAAAAACCCGAAAATAATAAGATTAATATTGTCGAAGTTAAAAACCAATTTTAGGATCAAAGAGGCATTTTACATCAAGGACCTTCTCGCGAGTTTTGATGGCGCCTCCGTAATAATGAAGACATTGCCCGGCGGTCCTGAGAAAGAAATGGGCGGAAGTTATTGGATACCGAAAAAGAATTTCGATTATGATAAATGCTTCTTAAAGGGTCAGAAAGAAGAGCGGAAAAAGATCCTGGTCGAGCTGCTGAACGGTAACGGGGTTCCCGGCTTCGGTGAGGCGTTCGCGACTAAATTAAGGCAATTCGGTTATGATGTTGTCTCCATCAAGAATGCGGACCGCATGAATTACGATCAAAGCGTTGTCTTTTATAATACGGGAAGGCACAGCGACATTGAAGCGATAAAGAACAATTTCGGTATCGAATTAATATATCCAAGGGAAGAAAAAGGAGTGTTTGATGTCCAGATCATTCTTGGCAAAGATCTTATTGACGATAATTAGTATTTTATTGGGAGTTTCCTTCTACGCGGAGGAAAGTTCCTTCAAAGAGCTCAAGATAAGTTTAGAAAAGAAGGGCGAACTGAATGCTGATGAATTAATCGATTATGCCTTATATTCAGAAATGCGGTATGAGGCGGTGCATCACATCCTCTTAAAGGCGATAAAAAAAGCCGAATCGCCGCTGAACAAGGCCTTTTCATTACTGTATATCATGGAAAGCCCGCATTTAATCGAGTATGCCGACGATCTCCGCGGGATACTTGAGAATAGGCTTGCGGATGATAAAGAGCCCTTGACCAGGATTGAATACTGGTATGCCCTGGGATTGATCGACAAGCTTAATATCAATAGCTTTATTCCGGCAAAGCACGGCTATATCGACAGCTTCTATGCTTCCGGCCCATATATTAAAAATGGGATTATTGATATTGACGAGGCCTTTAAAATAGAGAAAAAGGGCAAGATCGAGGGCGAATATAACACCTTTTATGGGAAATATAAGCCTACCGCAATGGTGTCGAATGTCAGAGGGTGGTTTAATCTCGACGATATTTATGACAGAAGTTTCGGCATATCATACTTCCTTTCCGGGATAAAGGCGGGCGAGGAAGGCACTTATTACCTCCATTATATTTCTCAAGTACCTTCACAGGTGTTCATTGATGGCGAGAAGGTCTTTGAAAGACGCTATATGAACCTGAATAAGGGTGTTAGAAATATCATCGAGCTTGAATTGGGCAGGGGTGAGCATACGGTAATGGTGAAGGCCGACGGTTCTTATAATTTCGAAGGATACTTTCTGGAGAGCGGCATAAACGGTTTTATGATGCAGGTATTTGACGCCACGGGTGATCCGGTGGATACAAATTCCGAGGCTCATAAAAAAGGAAAGCTTCTTTCCCACAGCAATATTTCCATAAATGACACCTATGCTGATGAAAAGGTTTCCAGAAAGGCATTCAAGCTTGCCAATGTACTGATGAACTACGGTATCCC
>JAIVYW010000316.1:0-2675 GCA_048635215.1 Candidatus Atribacteria bacterium | reverse complement strand
ATGCCACATCGTTCAATTTTGAGGAAGCAAGGTTCTCAATGGATACATGAAATACGATGAGATCGCCGATCTTGACGCCGGTGGTCAATTGAACAGGATTGCCTTTAATATCTTTCGCGATCACCTTTACCTTCAAGCCGTTATAATCCACCTTTCTACTGAAATCAAGCGGATAGCCGGTGGTGCTCATATAGGCGTAGCCCGCACCGTCCGTATTTAACTCAAGCGGGCTCATTCCGGAGAAACCCGTACCGGAAATGACCAGACCTGCATTACACTTCTTCAGGGGATATTTCTTATCCGCGGCTATGAGAGTTGCCTTTTTCGCCCTTTGATCACCCATATTATGAAGGCGTTTGCCCAGCCCGCAGACACTCCACGCCAATTCCTGTGTCGTGTAATAATAATACCGGGTAAAGCGGTCAAGCATTCTGGCGATAGCTTCCGCGGTTGATTGTCCCCAGTCCCCCGCCGGATCGATCTCTTCCATGATGAAAAGCTTCAATCCAAGATAGCGCAGGGTCGAGTAGAAATTCTTATTCGGATACCTTTTGAATTCGGGAATATCGTTAAAAAGCGGAGTTATTAATTTCATGCCTTCGCTTTTCTCTCCTGACAGTATCAATGCCGCTGAAAGGAGGAATAATTCTTCGCTCCGTGTTTCCTTTGAATATTTCTTGATACTCTTGATCGCTTTTCTTATCCGGTTAACATTCTTCTTTCCCGCAAGAGCAAGCACATAATAGCTATATGCCTTATAATTCCGGTAATTGTAATAAAAGGCCATGTCCTGAACATAATTCAATGCGGAATCCAAGACCTCTTTCGGGACCGTATAACCCGCCTTGGATGCCTCTAAGAGCATATGGGTGGCATAAATGCTGGACCACTCCGAGACTCTTCGCCCGCCGGGCCAATAGGAGAATCCGCCGGAAAGCTGCTGCATGGAGATCACCTTTCCTATGCCCTGCATCACCATCTTGTGAACATCACGGCCCTTCAGGATCTCCGGGTCGATCGAATCAAGAATATCGCTGATATACAAAAGCGGGAATGTTGCTGAAGTGGTCTGCTCAATACATCCGTAAGGGTAGCGCACAAGGCGCTTTATAGCCATTATTCCGTTCAAGAACCCTACCGGATTGACTAAAATGGTATCCATTTCATACTCTGGGACCCAGCCGGTGAAATACCGCGAAATATTATTTGTTCCCTTGGCAAGTTTAACCCTTTTTATCCTGGTTTGCGCAAAGAGCGGCGGGATTATCGGTATCTCTATGGTATCCGAGGTAATGGCGCCATTTCCAGCGGCCTGAAAATTCAATTTCACAGTCCCCGCAAGCTTTTCCACATTTATGGTAAAATATTCTATATGTGAATCTTCCTTTCCCAACTCAACCAAGCGGGAATCCTCTCCTTCCAGAGTAGCTCCGCCCTCAACACTTAGCTTATATGTGATCTGACCCTTTTTACCGGTCATATTGGTAATACTTAAAGGGATCCTGATCTTATCGCCTATGGTAAGAAAACGCGGGACAGAAGGCATCATCACCAGAGGATCTCTTACTATGGTGGTTTTCTCCTCACTTGCGAAACGCTTTTCGCTGGAAGCGAGAGCCATTATCCTCAGTGAGCCGTTGAAATAAGGAACCTTGAAAGTGATCTCCGCTTTTCCCTTGTTAAAGGGTAGAATTCCTGACCAGAGCGATACGATCCTTATCGGAGAAACCCTCTGTTTTCCCTGAGGCCCCGCACCGGCACTATCAGCATCACCTCCGCTGAGTTCTTCCTTTGACGGCCTGCCCATGAGCCATCCGTAATTTGCATAAGAATTTACACCCAAAGCCCTTTTGGCGAAAAAGAACTTAGTGGGGTCCGGGGTCTTGAATGAGGTCAATTGAAGTATGCCTTCATCCACAGCGGATATTGTTACATAGGCCTTTTTTTCCGACGCCGGCACCTTGAGCGTAACGGTAAGTTCTGAATTGGGCAGTATCTTTTCAGGAACTTCCATCTCCAATTTAAGTGTATGCTTCTCTGGTTCGATGGTGATATTCTTCACCCCGATCGCATGGAATGGCTGAAAACCGTCGGAGTCCTTTGTGGGAGAATCACGGAAAAAATGAGCCACGATATACCCATTGGGAATATAGTCCTTGATCTTGAACTCCATATCATTCTTTCCTTCTTTGACCTTAAGCCATTTTGAAAAAAGGACACGGTCGCTTTCAAAGGACAGCAGAAGCAGGCCATCGAATTTAGGAGTGATCGATACCTTCACGAGATCACCTTCTTTGTACTTGTCCTTGTCTGTTCTCACTTCCAGATATTCCGGGTCACGGTATTTTCTCAGCTCATTGGCGCGCTGTGAGGAATAATACCTGCTATACCGCCATTCCCAGCGGCAGGGCATGAAGTACTCGGTTATTACTTTGCCTTTCTCATCAGCTATTTCATTTGTCCAAAAACGAATTTCCATTACAATTGTCTTCTTACCATGCTTAATTATTTTCTCAGTCATCTTATTCTCCTTTCATTTTCTTATCAAATGCAAATCAAGCAATTCTTGAGTCATGTGGAGGATGCGCTTTTGACATTCCTGATATGCATTAGCTATTCCAGGAGCAGTACCTCTATATAGTTCAAGATCAAATTCTTCTGTGTTCTTGAGTGCT
>JAIVYW010000315.1:0-2676 GCA_048635215.1 Candidatus Atribacteria bacterium | reverse complement strand
TCAAAGAGTTTCAAGGAGAATTCATAGGAAGAGAGGATGAGTTTAATTCGCTGATAGGGGTCGCACGCAATACCTTTGAAAAGCGCAGCCCTTCTTTGATCTATGTTGATGGGCCCGCGGGGATCGGAAAAAGCCGGATCGTGCAGGCGATCCGACAGTCAGATACCGCAGCGAAAGCCCGTTGGATATTCATGCCCAGCGATGAAGTTATCCGCGATCCGTTCAATCCACTCCTTTATTTTCTGAAAGACAAATTCGCCTATTCCGATGAAGCCGGGATCGAAACCAATTTGGATAATTTTGAGAAGGCATATGAAAGCCTTCTGAGCACACTGGGTGATGCTGATCTGAAGGATGAATTGATCCGTACAAAAAGCTTTATCGCGGCATTGCTTAACATATTCTACAAAAATTCCCTGTACGATGAAGTAGATGCCGAGGGAAGGTATGAAAATACGATATCCGCTCTGCTATCTCTTATTATATCCGAAGGAACTGCCGGCCCGGTGATCATTGAATTGGATGACGGTCATTGGATGGATGATGATTCCAAGAAATTCTTTAATGAACTTTCTCAAGGGATCAAAGACCTGCCGATTCTCATCATATCGGAGTGCCGGTACACAGATGAGGGAAAACCCTTTGACCTTGGATTCTCCCTTCCTGAAGTTGCACGGATCGATCTGGCCTCACTTGATGAGAATTCCGTCAGAAAGTTGATAGAAAAGGAATTAGAGGGGCAAATAGATGGCCTTGTTTATGATCTGATCCTCAAAAAAAGCGAGGGCAACCCATTCTATATCGATCAGTATCTACAGTATTTGAAGGAGAAGGGATATATTCAGCTTAAGAATGAAAAATGGGTCACCTCAAAGGAATTCTCGACAGATTCCCTGCCTGAAAATGTTTTCTCAATGATAATGGCCAGGATTGACCGTCTTAGCGAAAAGACCAAGGAAAGTTTGCGGGTGGCGAGTGTAGTAGGCTTAGAGTTTAAAAGAGATGTTGTGGAAAGCATCCTTAGGACTCCCGTTAACTCCGCCTTGCTGCAAAGTCTGGATGAAAAGTTGACATATATGAAGAGCATTATTGAACTGGAGTACATTTTTTCACACGCTATAATCAGGGATGTCATATATGATTCTATCCTTAAGAAAAAACGCACCGGTATTCATAAAGAAATTGCAGAAATCCTTCTTGAGAAATCTCCTGCTGAAGCCGAAGTGTCGGAGCTTGCGGCCTATCATTTCTTAAGGGCGGATGAATTTGAGAAGGCGCTGCAATACTCTTTGATGGCCGCCGAATATGCCAAGCAAAGCTTTCGAAATGATGATGCTCTTGGCCATCTCGCTGATGCGGAAAATCTGGTGAAAAGGAAATTTCCTGACAAATTTGACGAGATGTTCCGGATAAAGACCCAAAAAGGCGAATTGTTATACATGCGTTCGCTCGCCGACGCTGCGGAGAGATCATATATGGAAGCTCTGGCATTGGCTAAGGATCTTAAGGATACAAGAAAGGCGCTGGAGTCCTGCGTTTATCTGATCATGTTCGATATTAATCAAGGGAAGTACAAAGAAGGATTGAAGATATGCGCGCAATCGAAGAAATATATGAATGGAGCAGAAGACAAAATGCTGAAGGCCAGGATCTATGTTAATGAGGCACAGTTATACTACTTTACTGATCAATATGACAAGCAGCTTGAAGCTCTGGATAGCGTCGAAGGACTTATTGATATGAATTCCCCCTCTCTTGTATTATGCAACTATCTTTCAAATAAGGGGATGTATCTTGAGAACCTCGGGAAACTGCGAGAATCCAAAGAGTCATATCAGGCCGCTCTGACCATTGCGAGAAAGGTAAACTCAGTGAAAAATGTCGGCTCAAATTTATCGAATATCGGGATCATCCATTGCAAGATGGGTGAGATGGAAAAGGGGATGGAGCACTTTCAAAATTCTTTGAAAATATTCCGTCGAATTGGTGATAATCGTTTTCAGGCGATGGCGCTCAATAATATCGGGCTGGTACATAGTAGTTGCGGTAACTTGAAAAAGTCCATGGAGGTTCAATTGCAGGCCTACCGCTTGCGGAGAAAATCCAATGATAAATACAGTTTGGCGATGAGTTTGTATAATCTTGCGGATCTCAATAATTCATTGGGAAACTACATTAAGGCCAAGGAACAATTTGAAAGATCACTAATACTATGTGAAGAGATCGGTCATAAATACGGTATTAATTATATCTATCTAAGCATGGGAGCTCTTGAATTTCATCTGGGGCACATTGAAAAAGGGATCGAATATTATCACAAATCACTTGAGCTGAACAGGGAGCTTGGCAATGAATCGGGAATCGGAACATGTTACGGAGGATTGGGTGAGATATACTGGAAACTTGAGGATATGTGTAAAACAGAGAATTTTTATTCTAAGCAGGTCGAGATCGACAAGAAGATCGGTAAGAAATTTGATATTCTGATCGGTTCTCACCGTCTGGCGGTAGTAACATTTTTTCAGGGTAGGGTGGAAGAAGCTCTGGACTTCATTAATGCCGCATTGGATAGGTCATCGGGGACGAAATCTCCGACATTCTACATTACTGCTTTGCTTTCAAAGGCCGAGATGATTTCTTACCTGGGTGATCACGAGAAGGCGAGGAGTCTATATG
>JAIVYW010000314.1:0-2698 GCA_048635215.1 Candidatus Atribacteria bacterium | reverse complement strand
CCGCATCCGCTATTGCCATGCCTATGTTCGTCCCAACCTCAGGAATATGATTCTTGAAATTCGGCGTTTCTTTCAGTATCGTAACAGCTTCCTTTACGTTCTCCAGCACGAAATACCTATCTGCGTCTTTACGTAAGCTTTGATTTACCACGATCAAATTAGGCAATTCCACACCGCATAATATCGCATTATAAACAAACTTCTTTGCCGATGTAGCAGCATCGTGCAAATTAGTACCTTTTGCCAGTTCAGCAGCTAGAGCTGCGGAAAAGGTGCATCCACCCCCATGCACTATCTTCTCCTGCTTTATCAAATTTCATAAATTGATATATGAATTCATCGTACAACCTTTCAGCGACTGCATCGTATGCAATATTAAAATATTGAAGTATATCATCGGCCTTTTCTTCAAGATACGCAGGACATAAAAGTGACACCTCAGATGGTTCACCGTGGTTAAAAAGCTCGTAGGAATCAACGTAAATCATATGCTCTATTTTTACACCGCACCGATCTTTGATACATTGACCGTTTAGAAGTGTTATTTCATCTGTTGAACCCAACCACACGACACATTTTGTTTCGAGATTGACTCCATAACATATCTTAATTCCAGGTTCATTGTCTTGAACCATTTGATGGAATTTCTCGATTACCCTGGCATTGTCTGGAAACACTGTAAAAATTATAGGGTCATTTTCATCTCTAATAATATACGTATATCCTTCTTCACTCATTGATTTTTCCTCCTGTTTTGTTTTAGAGTTTCCTCTTAAAAATATCAGACAGGGGTGTGGCATTCTCTTTTTTAGTAATCTCTTGTTGGAATTCAATCCTTTTACAAGCAAGTATATGAAAGTCCTGCTCCATTTCAAATAGAATATAATTCCGTCCAAGTAACTCCGCAGAAATACCAGTTGTTCCACTACCGCCGAATGGATCAATAATGATATCTCCTTTTCTCGATCCTAATGTAATGAGATATGTAAAGAGTTTAACGGGCTTGACTGTAGGATGGAAATTCTTCCTGGGATTCTGGGCACCCCTATTCCTGGGATTTGTACCACCAGGGCTCCCAACTTTCCTGCTCTGATCCATATACTGAGCCTCAACATCATCCAATCCGGCATTTTTTTCACTAACACTCGCCTTTGGCACTAATAAGAATGGAAATGTTTCGAGTACCGCCGGATCAATACTTTTTATTCTCTCTTCCCACCATGCATCAAGATCGAAGTAACGTGAAGCTGAACCCTCATCATCGTATCCGCTGAAAGGCCGTTCATCACCATCTGTTGCCACACCTCCATTATAGGTTATGCCTGAGTATCTTCCGCTTGGGGGGCTCACGATACTTCCTCCACCCTTTCGCACAGCACCGTCATTCAGAACATCATCACAGACAAGAATATTTGCCGGAAACCTACCCGTATCTGAACTTAAAACATTTCTTGCTATTACATCTCCATCATATGGTCTTTTAACACCGCATGAACCACTTCTCATATCTGCCTGAGTTCCAAACCTTGAAGATTCTTTATCTTTTTCACTTTGAAATGGAATTCTGCAAGCATCGAGATGTGTAACTCCTTTTCCATTTACAAGAGCCTGCTCAACATAACTCTTCTCAGATAAAGGTTTCATTGCTACAATTACGACCTCGACTGCAGGTTTTGGCTGGAATCCACCATATGCGCCATCTAAAGCTTTGGCTTGTGGGGTGGCGGATAAATCGATAACCTTTTCACTTCCCATACGTTTTGCATTTCCACCTATGCCTATTGTCATTGGTATTCTTGATATTACTTCCCGTTTCGCTTCTTCACGTTCTATTAATTCATCAAAGCGAGTATCAAGATCTAATTCTTGCGTTAATATCAACCATTGCTCTTTGGTAGGTGTATTTAATCCGAGTTCCCAATTAGCAACACACCCTGTTAATCCCCCTGTTTTGCTTGGAAAGTGTTTTGATATTTCTTTTTATGCCATATTGCCTCTCTTCTCTTTCAAATACACCCCTAATGCTTTATATTGTTCTGTAGTTCGCCCATTTCGCTTATCAATTTGCTTTGACAGATTTTGCGCTTTTGGAAATCCACTTGCATACGTCCAATAAATACTGCTAAATGCTACATTAAAGCCTGCATCGCGAATAGCATTTATTGTTAGTGCGAGGATATCGCTTCGAGGAGCACACATAACGAACATAAATGCACCTGCTTTTAGAACTCTTAAAGCGGAAGAAGCCCAATTTTTATGAAAATGATATATCATCTCTCTATTCATCACTTCTTTAAATGACGAGTTCGCACTTTTGTTCAACTCTGGCATGACAAACATTGCAAAGAGTAATGAGATTAGATAATTCATTACTTCCTCCTTTTTTGTATGGTTTAATATGATGCGCTTGTATTTCTTTTCTTTCACAGTGTTTCCCGCAGTTTCTGCATTTGTATCCGTCTCTGATATAGCACTTCTTTCGGATCTCGTTCCAATCATCGCCTCTGTAACACTTCTTATTCTTACTTCTTCCATCGATGAAAGAAGGATTTCTCGGTCCACGCATATCTTTGCTGTGAGCGATTTCAAAGCATTGATGGCAACAGTATTTTTGAGATTTTTTACGATATATGAAATCGGTATCACAAATAAGGCATTTTCGTTTAGTTTTCTGAATGTAATTGTATTTTTTAATGAT
>JAIVYW010000313.1:0-2705 GCA_048635215.1 Candidatus Atribacteria bacterium | reverse complement strand
TGGATAATTCATGATGATAAGAACCCATCCTCCGGACCCTCGCTTTGGGTTCTTCAAGAAGAAAAACTTATGCAGAAGTCAAATATATTCAGGTCCGGAGCCGATGAATACAAATTCTTTGAAGGAACGCACATTGTAACTAAGATCGGCTCGGATTGGGGAAATTACGAATTCAGCGTAGATTTTACCATTGCCGGAGATGATGACGGCGTTGGAGTGCTTTTTCGTTATCAGGATCCGGAGCATTATTACCGCTTCGTCACTGTAACCGATCCTGGAAATAAGGGCCCGTTCAGAAAACTTCAGGTTAAGGATGGAGACAAATACTCCACTATTGCTGAATCCGATGAAGGATACGATTCAGCAAAGCTGCATAAAGTGAAAGTAAGATTGGTCGGAAAAAGCATAGTTATATTATTTGATGATAAAGAAATATTGTCAGCTGAGGACTCCCGTTATTCTTCCGGACGCATTGGACTTATGTCATATGCTGAACAACCAGTATTTGATAATGTCCTGGTAATCGCCAGATAAGTAAAGTATAAATAATAAATAAAAGTACCTGGTCTTTATTCTTTATGTGATAAATAGGGGAAGGAAGTAATAGTAAAATACTTAAAAACAGCCGTTGACCGTTTTCAAAGAATTGAAAATATTTGTTTTGTGTGGTATCATACTGCCATGAAGAAAACTTTCTCATATAGATGCGGTCTTTTCAAATCCCGGTATTTTCAAGTTCATTGAAAAGCAGAATACCTTTACAGAAGAGGCAAGAGGAAGCATATTTAATACAAGAAGGATAAAGACATGTCTAAGGTGATGATCGAGACTTATCAGAAAGAACTCTTAAAAAAGATAGAAGAGAAGATGCAGGAGAAATGTCACAAGGTGATGAAACCTGCGACCAGAGCGGCATATTCAAAAGTATTCAGGGCGGATTTCATTCCCGTCCGTTGGAGTTATGACGGAGATACTGGCAAATGGTCCTCTGACAAGCTGAACTACAGCGAGCCTGATGATGAAATGTTAAAGGCGATCTATACCGATTCATCGCTCAATGTCGCGATCAGGGACAATAAACTATTGACAACATGCTCTCAGCCCAGTTTGATCCTTTATATGATAGATCTTGCCGATATCGTAGAAGATGACCATGTTCTTGAGATCGGTACCGGAAGCGGATACAATGCGGCTATCATCTCCGAGATCGTAGGAGAGGGGAATATCGCGAGCATTGAGATCGAGAGCGAAGTGGCGGAAATAGCTAAAAAGAATCTTGAAAGGGCAGGCAAAAAGATCGCGGTTATAACAGGGGACGGTGGAATGGGGTTTGCACCTTATGCCCCCTACAAAGCAATAATCGTTACCTGTGCTACGCCTGACATCCCATGGTTTGATCAATTGCAGGATGGCGGAACTGTCATTATGCCGCTTCTCACCAGAGGACTGGAGATGCTATGCAGATTTGTGAAGCGGGGAGATAAATTAGTCGGTAAGCCGATCTTGCCCGTGCGTTTTCTTACATTTACGGGATTGGATGCGATAAAAGCGGATTATAAGAAAAATATACATTCTCTCACTGCTCTTGTTAAAAAAGCACAGCCGTCCGAGTATCTGACCAATAAATTTATTAAGCTATCGAGAACTGAACGAAATTCCTTTAAGTATTACCTATCCCTCCTTGCCAAGGAAGCGATCTACTTCGTTTCAGATGACGAAAATATAAGTGATGGGTACGGAATTTGGAAAAAGACGCTGCCTTTTGGGATAGTGTTGATTCAGGGCAATAAGATTATTCACTGGGGCGATCCGGCTGCTCTGAACCAGTTTGATTCGTATTTTTCAATGTGGAAAGCATCGAAACTCAAATACGACGATTACGATATCGTTGTCTATCCTCATGACCTTCATAAAGAAATCCCTGAAGAGGGATTGATCGTAGATAAGAAATTCAATTCTTATAGTTTCATTCCTAAGAACGGACAATGATAGTAACCCAGTAACCCAGTGTCCCAGTGGAACAGTAGTAAGAGAGCCAGGTACAAGGAACAAGTGCACAAAATACAATGAATAATTGGGAAATGAATAATAAATAGTCAAAGAATATAACGCAAAGAATTATGCTCTCGCTAATACCAAATATATTGGGAAGGTATTTGTTATTACACTTAATTATATATTTTTCGCCCAAATTCTAATTGATATAACTTTCATACACTTGTGAGTAAAATATTCCAAAATTCCGGAACTCCAGTACTCCTGAAAAATGTATATTCCAATATATGTGCAATTCGCCTTACGGCACAAATCTTGCCATAAGGGATGGGATGAAAAATTATGATCCACCACATTCACATATGGATTCAATTCAAAAAAATATAACAATTATAAGATACATTCAAAGCTTATGGAGGGTTTCTCATGGAAAGGAAGGTTTGTTCTAAATTAGGAATTGCTAAGTTTCTCTTGCTTCTGGTATTAACGGTTTATATGTTTATACCAAATCAAATATGTGGTCATGTCCCAGAGGGCAGCGGAGCGGCATTGCAGCTTTTCAGTGCCTGGTGTGACAGCCCACCGACAATTGACGGTGACATTACGGGCAATCCCGCTGAATGGGATGATGCCTTCTGTAGAGAGATACATCTGGATAATGGCAGTCCCGCGTATCTTCACATTATGAACGATGCCTCCAATTTGTATAT
>JAIVYW010000312.1:0-2728 GCA_048635215.1 Candidatus Atribacteria bacterium | reverse complement strand
CCGATCTAATATTCTGATATTTGTCATGTGCCATACTTATAATAGGAATATCAGAATGATGGGGAAGGTAATTTCGTTGAAATTAATCCCGGTCAGTTAATGGAATTATCGTCAAGTGATATCGCATTTGGAGAATAAGCAATATCTCCATAGGGATAATACGGCCGTAAGCGATCACCACAAAGACATCAGGGTCCCAGGACCTTAATTGCTCAGCCATTTCATCATCCATCAATTCAGGAGTAATGCAGGGTATGTCATTGTCCAAGGCATATTGCGCGACCGGAGTTTCAGTCATGATACGCTTTCTACCGAATGGCCTTGCGGGTTGGGATACTACGCCGGTAATATTGAATTCTTCATTGTCTAAGGATTCTAAGATCTCCCTGGCGACATGAGGACTGCCCCAGAATACGATATTGAGATCAGTTCTCATTCTTGTATCTTCTTTTAAGTTCCTTTAGGCCGGAATTGACCTTTATCCTTTCCACAGGAGAAAGCCTGTGGATGAAGAGAAGCCCCTGTAAATGGTCATATTCATGTAGAAAGACCCTTGCGTTAAAGCCCTCCAGGTCTTCCTCTTTTAATTCCCCTTTCTCATTATAATAACGCACTCTGACCTTCTCGGAGCGTTCCACTTTGGCGAAAATTTCAGGAACGGAAAGGCAGCCTTCTTCGAAGGTAGCATTTTCTTCTGATGAGAAAATTATTTCGGGATTAATAACAAAGCGTTTGATCCCATCGGAAATATGTGAAGTATCAAAGCAGAAAAACCTTTCGTTTATCCCTATCTGAGGGGCAGCAAGGCCCATTCCGTCTTTTTCTTTCATTAGAGGGTAGAATTTTTCAACAAGAAATTCCTTGAACTCCTCAGTGATCTTTTCTACCGGCTCACTCATTATCTTAAGTCTGGGATCAGGATAAACTACAATTTCCATGTTTAATTATACCAAAATCTATTTGCTTATGCAAACTCTCCTGTGCGTGGAAAAGATCGTTCAAAAGTTGAAATGTTCAAAAGTTCAAGGTTGATAAATTCAGTGAACAATTGTAGAATATTCGTAGGGACAGGGCTTGACCTGTCCTTTGTCATTATCGGGCTCGATCCGATAATCCATCTTTATTCCCTTCTCCACTTCGTACTTCGTACATCGCACCTCACACCTCACACTTCAGACTGCATTTATCGTTGGAGTTGACTCAAATCCAAATATCCCATTGTCACCTTATTTATGAAACAGTGCACTAGTATACTGATTTATAGAGACTATAATGAGTTATACAGGATCTCGGAAATGCCGATGGCGTCAAGCTTTTCGTTGACATATAGGGCCTTGTCCTTGCCGCCTTTCAATCGCAGCACATCTTCCGCGTATGCGGGGATCATCTCTCTTTTCGCTCCATAGGCCGATAATCCGCCGGAAATTCCTATATCTCCGATCCATTTTTCAAAGAGGCGTATCCCCTCTTCTATGCTCTTCTCCCTCGGAGTCTTTACATCAACGCCCATCACATTCTCGGAGAAACGAAGCAGCTTTTCCTCATTGAAAGGAGAAATATATCTCAGATATGAAGGCATAATAAGCGCAAGTCCCAGGCCATGAGCGATATCCAAATGTGCGCTAAGGGAATGTTCGATGGCATGCATCACAAAATTACGATTCCTTCCAGCATTTATAAAACCCGAAAGCGCGAGGGAAGAGGCATAGGACAATATGGATCTCGCTTGCTCATCCTCTGGATCCTTAATACAGGCGGGAACAGCGGCCATGATATTTTTCACCAATATTTCTGTAAATCCGTCCTGAATGGGATTGTGCTCCTGCGTAAGAAAATAGCTCTCCGTGATATGCGTGATAATATCAACGCCGCCGCAGGCCGTTAGCTCGCTCCCTGCGCTGTATGTCAATATAGGGTCAACGACTGAAACATTCGGGAACATAAGTTCGGAGAACATCGCGGCTTTTAAATGCTCCTCCCAATTCGTAATGACCGAGATCGGGTCAAATTCAGAGCCGGTTGCAGCCAGCGTCGGGATCAAAAGTGTCGGGATCTTCTTTTCAGGCCGCCTCATGGTAGAGTGGTCACCCAGATATACATAGTCCCAAATGGAATGCGAAATATCATCAAGGGATACGCTGACCGCTTTTGCGGCATCCATAACGGAACCGCCGCCCAGGCCGATTATAAGATCCGGCGGGTCTTCGGACATCGCTTCCCTTATTCTGTCGATCGTTGTGGTTCGGGGATTGGGTTCAATGCCTTTGAATACCGTGTATCGGCGGTCAAGGCTTTCAAGTTGGTCCGTCAATGTCTCCAAGTAGCCGTTTTTCACCACTGAATCACCACCTATGAGGATGGCGGCATATTTTCCCATCGGCTTCAAAACGCTTTTCATTTGAGAAAAAGTTCCGGCTCCGAATACATATTTAACGGGGTTGTAGAGAGTGAATTTCTGCATATTACTCCTTCGTGCTTTCGAGGATCCTTGTCAAAGCGAGGGACCGTAGGCACGGCATAATACCGCCCGTTCTGATTATAGCTTGTATAGGCCCCCCACTGCTTAAGCTTCAACCGAGCGGTTGGAATGGAACAACTCAAAACTAACACCAACCTCTCAAGGGTGAATACCTTTATGTCTTCGAGTAAGCTGAAGACGTTTTTGAGCCTTCCTTCGCTGAGTTTGGTCATGTTGCCTCCAAATATCAAGTATATGTTTTGTCTTGAC